>CAJVYO010000063.1 GCA_913009515.1 uncultured Methylococcaceae bacterium | reverse complement strand
ATGTCGCGGCGGATGATTTATTACAGGGAGGAGAAGGACTTGCTGCTGTACCTGAAAAACAAGCTGATTTTAAACGTGCCGTTGCCGAGGCAGTCGCTTATGCAAACATATTACAACCTGATGCGATTAATATTTTAGCCGGTTGCTGCTTTAATCCCTCACGTTTAACCGCTTATGAAGCCACCTTTAAAGACAATCTACGTTATGCACTGGAGCACTTTTCGCCTTTAGGCACTAATACCGTTTTTGAAGCCATTAACACAGTGGATATGCCTGATTTTATGGTGTCTAGCAGTCAACACATGTTAGCACTATTAGCTAAGATCAATCATCCTAAATTATTGATGCAATATGATTGCTACCATATGCAAACAATGCAGGAAGAAAATTTAGCGGATTTTATTGCCCGTCATGCACATCAAATTGGGCATATTCAATTTGCAGATTGTCCGCATCGTCATGAGCCGAATACCGGTGATATGGACTACAGCCTTTTATTTAATGCTATTAAAGATTCTAATTATCAGGGCTGGGTAGGGGCTGAATATAAACCATTACATAACACGCTGGCATCATTAGAGTGGCTTAGAAATATCTAAAAATAACCTTTATTGAGTGCTTATAATTTTAGTCTACATTTAAAAAATGAACCTACCATATCACTTGATAGTGTAATCAAAAAGTTAAAAGCCAATGACTTACTATAGGGTAGAGCTAAAAAAAACAGCTTGGGAACGATAAATTTATTACACGCTATAAAATAAGACCTATCATAAGTCTTATTTTAAATCTTAATGGGGTTGATAATAATGAATCATATAAAAAATATTTTAGCGGATAGTTCGGCAAGTATTTCTGAATTGAAAAAAAATCCAATGGCTATTGTTTCTGAGGGAGATGGCTTTCCTATTGCAATACTCAATCATAACCAGCCTGTATTTTATTGTGTTCCAGCAGCCACTTGGGAATTAATTTTTGATCGACTTGAAGACATTGAATTAGCCAGCATTGCTAATAGTCGTATAGGGGGCGAAACAGTAGAGGTGAGCCTAGATGAGCTTTAAGCTTAAATTTGATAAACGAGCACTTAAAGGGTGGAATAAATTAATGAGAAAATCCGTGTTAAAATACTTTTAAAAGTACTCTTTAGGATGTGATTATGATTATTTCTGCAAACGATGTTAAAACAAAAGGCGTTTCATTTTTTGGAAAAATGCTTGAAAAAGCCGATGAACTTGTCATTAATGTACGGGGAAAAAATAAATATGTGGTGCTGGAACTCGAACGCTATAACGAGTTTAGACAACAAGAGCTTGACCTTGCCCACATGAAAACAATGCAAGATATCAAAGAGGGGCGTTATAAAGTTCAAACGGCGGCAGAACATATTAAAGAGTTGATGGATGAGTTATAAGATCATTAGAACGGATGAGTATTTTAAAAAGCTAAAAAAATTTATTAAAAAGCATCCCGATGCATTAGAGCGATATGTTAAAGCCATTGAGTTGCTTGAAATTGATCCCTTTCACCCGTCATTAAGATTACACAAACTTCAGGGTAAATTAAATGCATTTCATAGTATTTCAATTAATTTAAAATATCGCATTGTGATTGATTTTATTTTGACAGAGCAAGAGATAATACCGGTCGATATCGGCACGCACGATGAAGTTTATTAAAACCCCCAGCCTTAACATGCAGTTAAATAAGGGCTACCGTTTCGACTTCATCTAAATTAAAATGTTGTTTAGCCTGCCAAAGATTATAGTGACTTTGCATCGCTAACCAACTTTCAGGGCTACGCCCTAATGTTTTTGAAAGCCTTAATGCCATGCGAATTTTTCGTGTGATGCAATATGGTTTATTTTTATCTTTCTAACAGGAAAAAAAAGCCCCGACATCGCGCTGCCGAGGATTTTATCCATCATCAAACAAATCAAGCTGCCTGACCCCTTAATTTTTTACCATCAAACATAAAAAAACCTCATAATAATGAGGTTCCTTAAATATCTATTCTCCAAGCAAAAACTTGGTAATAAACTACATAAAACTAATTAACACCAACCTACTGCAGTACATGTTCCTGTTTTAGCCCATGTCACTTTACCACCAGCAAGAGTACCAGTTAAAATATATGTATAATCAGCATCGCCTATATTTTGACTAGTTGCAGTAATAAGCACATCAGTGGCAGCCGCACCAGCCGTAACATCAATACTAGCAACTAAACCTGTGGCAGCAGCAAGGTTATTTACCCCATTTTCCCCATCAATACACGATGTCTCCATAGCAAAAACTCCTCCGGCAGCAGGACCATTCCCCATTTGACCACATAAATCAACAGCCGCTTTTTGTGCTGAAGTAGCAAGTACTACCTCAGAAAATTTTGCTTTATTCATATAAGTACTATAGGCAGGTAATGCAATACTCGCCAAAATACCAATAATCGCCACAACGATCATTAGCTCGATTAATGTAAAACCTTTTTGGGCTTTTTGTTTCATAGTCATGTTTTTCATGATAATCACCTTAAAATAAAAAAATAAAAAATTTGTACTTCAATAATATTAAGGCAGACTCCGTGCCAATATTGAAAAACATGCTAATAAAAAATATAATAGATTGATTTTAAATGAATTTTTATTAACTATAAAATTAAAATTAAAATTACTGTTAATGAATATCGATATATGCCGGTGAAATAGGGTGGCATAACCAATATGCCGGTAAAATAGGTGTGACACGTTCAATATGCCGGCGAAATAAACATGACACACTATATCAGTATCAAAACATATGCGAATTTAGCCGCATTAAGTGAGCGTACCATTAGGCGTTATATTGCCACCAAGGAAATTCACTTTTTAGTAGATACCGCTAAAAATAAAACCTTAATTGCCGCGAACGAGCTGATAAAAAATGCTCCTATCCCTATCTCTGCTGACGATATTATGGTGATTGTAGACGCTGATAATGGCGATGCTGAGGCACAGAATAATTTGGCTATCTTATTTTTAGAACAGGCTAAACCAAGTATTGCATTATATTGGCTACATCTCGCGGTAAAACAAGATAATCCTGATGCAATGCATCTTTTAGGGCAATGTTATCAGTCGGGGGAAGGTGTTATCAAAGATAAAAATCAAGCGATGACTTGGATTTCTAAAGCCGCGACCTTAGGCCATAAAATTGCATTAAAACAAATGGATCATATTTATTTTAGGTGAATGCATCACGTTTAACACGCATAAAAAAGCCTCGCTTATTTTTACAATAAACGAGGCTTTTTTGAGGGCTAAACCGTAAACTTAGATATTAAACTTATTTACCAATTGTTCCATCTCTTCTGATAATTTAGCTAAATCACGACTTGATTTCAAGGTGTTTTCCGCTTTATCAAGGCTACTATCTGAAATATCACCAATAATTCTCACGCTATCATTAATTTCTTGAGTCACTGCATTTTGTTGCGAAGCTGACTTAACAATATCTGAATTTAACGCATTAATATTAACAATCGCTTCAGTAATTGCATCGAGTGCATGACCTGAATCACTAGATTGCTCGACACTTTTAACCGCAATCTCTTGACTGGAACTCATTGCTTTAACCGCTTTAACCGCTCCTGCCTGTAATTTCTCAATCATCGCTTGAATTTCATCGGTCGATGATTGTGTGCGACTGGCTAAGGTTCTGACTTCATCAGCAACCACCGCAAAACCACGTCCATGCTCACCGGCTCGTGCTGCTTCAATCGCTGCGTTCAAGGCTAATAAATTAGTTTGCTCAGACACACTGCGAATCACATCTAAAATACTACTAATATCGCCGACATCGGCTTCTAATTGTTGAATAACAGCCGTGGCATTATTAATTTCACTCGCTAATGAATTAATTGAATTAACCGCTGATGATACAACCTTATTACCTTCATTTGCCTGCTCATCTGCACCGGATGCTGCAACCGACGCGTTTTTCGCTGAACCCGATACCGCACTAACAGTATCAGACATTTTATTCATGCCTTCAGATACTTTAGTGGTGCTTTCTTTTTGCAAATTAACATCGGCTAAACTCGCTTCAACAGATTCAGATAAATGCTCTGCGTGGCTCGCTAATTCACGTGCATGATCAGAAATCATACTCATACTCGTTTGTAAATTAGCTGCCGCACTATCAAATTCACCCGCCATCACCCCAATTTCATCGGTAGGTTGAAAATTTGATCTTGCCGTTAAATTTCCGCCCCCAAATGAGGTTGCAAATTGACTTAAAGCATTAATTGAACCCACAATTTGTCCTGAAATCGTAATCGCTAATCCGACCCCAATAATAAAGCCAACCACTAAGGTGACTAAAATAATAATTTTAGCTTGGCCAACCACCTTATTAGCTTGTTCACCAATCACATCGACATTCGCCCATGAATTGTTTTCTGCCGCTTCCGCTGAATTACGAGCATCTAAGGCAATTTGATCCATTTCTAAGATAATGGCATCTAAGCTATCATCGTTATCAATCCATTTTGCCGCAGCCCGTGCATAACTTTCGGTTGCAATACGCGCCCGTTTAATTTGTTTTAATTCAGATGCATCGCCTGTTTGCGATTTAAGGGTTTTATATAAGGTTAATAGCTCGGGCAATTCACGCTGCATCATGCGGTAATATTCACGCGTTTGATAAAGACGTTCTTGCTTTTCATGCTGAATAATCGTGTAAGCCAATGATTTAATCTGGTTTACAACAATATATTTTTGCACTTTAGTATTTAAGGCGTAATTTGAACCTTCATTCGCTCTTAATTCTGCATATTCTTTTTCTTGTTTTAAAGCAAAAGTATCCGCTTCATGTAATACCAAATTACCTGTTTTCACCATCACGTCAACAGCATCTTTATTGCTGACTAACGCCGCTACCCCACGATCATACAATACCCCAAAATCGCGTACATTTTTTTGTACTGCTGCGGATTGCTGTAATAAATCATCATCATTATATTGACGCGCTAAAATATCAACATCCGCCAAATCCTGATTCATTTTGCTTAAAACGGCTTTCGCTTGCTGATAAATTTCAGGCGTTTCATAAAGCAAATAGCGTAATTCTTCAATGGTTGCATCATACGCACCCGCATGAACATCTACCGCCATACGTGCCGCTGGAACTTTCCATGTTGTAATTTCGGTGACTTTATCGCCTAAATCCGAAACGTACTTCCACGAAAGCCCTCCAAAAATAAGTAAGATAAGCACTAAACTTAAAAAACTTACGATTAACTTATTACGAATGGTCATTAAAAATCCTTAGGTCGTATTGAGTTTGATATCAAAAATGTTCACAATAATGCCGAATATTTTAATCTATATTCAACTGATTAGGTAGCATTGTTAATGTTTAACGCTCACATTATTATGTGCTAATGTTTACACCAGCCTAAGCACGTTGCGTAGGAATAGAATGACTGGTTTTAACCATTTCATTTTGCTCATTAAAATAAACTAAAGTCGGTTGATAGCTTTTTAAATCATTATCATCGTACTGCGCATACGCACAGACAATAATTAAATCACCCGCACAAGCAAGTCTTGCCGCAGCCCCGTTGACTGAAAAAATACCACTGCCCTCTTCTGCTCGAATGGCATAAGTTGTAAAGCGTTGACCATTATTCACATTATAAATCTGAATTTGCTCGTATTCACGAATCCCTGAATAGTCTAGTATATTGCCGTCAATTGCACACGAGCCTTCATAGCCTAATTCCGCATGAGTCACTGTTGCTCGGTGTAATTTTGCTTTAAGCATTGTAATGTTCATAGTCGGTTTATTATCACATTGTTATCATAAAAATTTTGTAACCCGCTATTATCGCTTAATATTATGAATATTCAAAATATATTATTTAATTCAGCGTTACTTGGATATTATCCAGCAATCGCGTTGAGCCTAAGACAATCGCCGCAAGAATAATTAAATTTGTATCGTTTTCTTCAGCTGCCTGCAAATCTGCCTGCCGACAAATTGAAAAATACTCTACCTCTAAATGATGTAAGGCCAATAATGTACAAGCCTGAGCTTCTATTTCTTTAAAACTTAAGGCTCTTAATAAAAGTTCATCCTTTGCCCAATGTAATATTTTATACAGAAAAGGCGCTTGCAAACGCTGTTCATCATTTAAATAACCGTTACGTGAACTCATCGCTAAACCATCAGCTTCACGCACAATATTCACTGCGATAATATCAGTCGCAATACTTAAATCTGCCACCATAGTACGAATAATCGCTAATTGCTGAAAATCCTTTTCACCAAAAAACGCTTTATCGGCTTGTACAATATTAAACAGCTTACACACCACATTTGCGACACCATCAAAATGCCCTAGCCGCGATGCCCCGCAATAGTCTTCTGAAATTTCAGCCACCGTCACCGTAGTCAATGGCTTCTGCGGATATATTTCTTTCGTACTCGGCTTAAACATAATATCGACATTTGCCGTCTGTAATTTAGCCGCATCCTCATGCCCAGTCCGAGGATAGCAATCAAAATCTTCGCCTTCACAAAATTGCATCGGATTAACAAACACACTCACCACTACGCGTTTAACCTGTTCCTGTGCTGTGGTGACTAATTGCAAATGACCTGCATGTAAATTACCCATAGTTGGCACTAAGCCTATGGTATCACCTGCTTGCCGCCATTGCTTAAGCTGTTCGCGTAATTCTGCAATCGTTGTTATTATTTGCATAAACTTAAAAACTCTCTGCTAAGGTTGGAAAGCGTCCATTTTTCACGTCATCATGATAGGCAAGCAACGCATCAAAAATAGACGCGGATTGCTGCATATAATTTTTAGTAAAACGCGGGGGAGGAGTTAAACTTAAACCTAACATATCGTAACTCACTAACACTTGACCATCGCATTCACTGCCCGCTCCAATACCAATCACCGGAATAGTTAATTGCTGGCTGATGTTTGCCGCTAATTGAGCAGGTACACATTCGAGTATTAATAACTGAATCCCTGCCTTTTCTAAAGCCAGTGCATCACTGATAATTTGTTCCGCCGCCTGTTCTGATTTGCCTTGTACGCGATATTCGCCTTGCTGGTAGATTCTTTGCGGCAACAAGCCTAAATGCCCACACACCGGAATACCTTGGTCGACCATATAAGCAATCGTCTCAGTTTTAGCCCCTTCGAGCTTTACCATCCTTGCCCCGCCTTGCTGAATAAGGCGAGCTGCATTTTCAGCCGCTAACAAAGGCGTTGCATCACTCATAAAGGTTAAATCGGCAATAATAAAACTTTCTGCCGCTCCGCGCCGCACCAATTCAGTATGATAAAGCATCTCATCTAACGTGACCCGCAAGGTACTATCATGCCCTTGCACCACCATACCCAACGAATCACCGACTAAAATAACGTCAATGCCTGCGCGTTGAATTAATCCCGCAAAGGTTGCATCATAAGCCGTCAAACAGCTAATTTTTTCACCGGCTTGCTTTAAAGCCTGCAAAGACATAATAGTCTGTTTTTGCGGTGTTATAGTATTACTCGCATATTGAGCACTCACTTTAACTTAACCAAACCATCAAGTGGACACGCGGCTAACAAATCATCTAAGCGTCCTTTTTCGGGAATCATTAAATCAAAGGGGGCTATTTCAGCTAATGGATACAATACAAATGCCCGTGTCGCCATGCCATAATGCGGCACGATTAAATCTGTTTCGTTAATAAGCTGTTCGCCATACAAAATAATATCTAAATCTAAGGTTCTCGCTCCCCAACGCTCATCTTTACGTTCCCGCCCTTGAGCGAGTTCAATTTGCTGTAAATTACGCAACAATGTTATCGCCGGCAACGTAGTTTCAATTGCCATCACCGCATTCACATAATCAGGCTGGTCTTGAGGCCCCATCGGTGGACTGCTGTATAAACTTGAAAAAGCCTGTTCTGATACACCCTCTAACGCATTAATCGCTTCACGAGCAGCCAACAACTGTGTTTTAGGCGTGGCTAAATTACTGCCTAAACCAATATAAGCGGTTATTTTATTCATCATTACTCACGACTGCCTTGGATTTAGGTTTACGCCGTCTGCGTTTTTTAGCTTTTTTCCCGGCAGGTTTCTGTAATGCTTTAACCATTTCCTGTTGCTCTGGCTCAGCTAAAGTTTGAAATGTCGTCCACCATGTCGCTATTTCTAAATCTGCATCACCGGTTTCAGCACGCAAACAAAAAAAATCATAGCCTGCTCTAAAACGAGGATGAGCCAATAAACGAAACGCTTTATTGCCATTACGCTGCGAAAATCGAGATTGCAGCATCCAAACATCACGCATGGCAAAACTAATCATCTTGGTACACGCCGTACTTTGTTGTTGCTCAGAAATCGCTGCAGTCGCCGCTTTTTGATACGCAATACTGACCGGTACGCCGTGACCTATTTTATCTTTGGCAAACTTATCAACCGCATCCCATAAAAAAACTGAAATTAAAAAATAAGGTGACACCGTTTGATT
>CAJVYO010000062.1 GCA_913009515.1 uncultured Methylococcaceae bacterium | reverse complement strand
TACTTTAATGTTCATTCTTATTCTCTATGAGTTTTAAATTTAAAAGGGCAAATGTTGAGTCGATGATAACTTAGATACAATCAATTTTTGACTATTAATAGCTTTATTAGGTAATTTTTTTTGCATGATGTCAGATAAAATTTTGATATTAATTTCCCCATCTAACGTCGCTATCGCCTTTAATTCGTCATTATTTAAAGTAGCCCGCTGTCCTTTGGGTAAATAGATAGTCCCATTTGCAAAATCAACGATAAAAGCAACAACACCCGGTACGACACCAAGAATAAGCCCTAATCCATCTAAAATAACGATTCTTGAATCAAGATGTCCATTGCGTTGCCCGATTCTTTCTGGATAAAGAACCGTGCCACAACCTGTTAGACTGGTTAATAACGAAAAAGTAAATAAAAAGATAACCGTTTTTTTCATAAAATTATAGGTCTTTATCAATTATAGGATCTTGAAATTGTATCAGCAATCATTGATAAAAGAACCCGATTCGCCTACATTAGCACTTATGCACTTTTAATTTATACCGGTATAAACAATGCTCATCAATACCTTAGCTGCCTTCTTTGCTTTTACCACTGTCATTAGTCCACTCGAAGCGGGTGTCATTTTACTGATAACTGCGTATGCCATTTACCTGGCAACCGCTAAAGATAACCAGTCTATCGCTGATAACACTCATAAACCCATAGGGGCTGGTATCTATATGTATATTCACGCTGCTTGGTTAGGGCGACTATCCCTCCTACGGGCTTTTTTACCTTTTTTTGTGATATTCAACAGTGTACTTTTTTATATTGATTATCGTGCTGAGATGATACGTTATACTATCTCTAGCTGGTTTATGACCTTGGTTATTCTGGCAATTCCGCTCATCTGGTGGACTGTTTCGGTCTGGCGTTGTTCATACAATCAGACGCATCAGCTCATCACTTATCTCTGTCGGTATTTAATCGTCTTGGCGTATTATGAGTATATATTACGTTTTATGATTCGCTATTATTACCCCAATATTTGGTTTGATTGCCAACAAATAGCCATTGAATTAGGCGATTGTTTTTAGGCATCACTTACACTTGCACTCTAACACATTAAATCTGTTGTTTATTCGCTTGCCGCTTCTAAACTTTCAAGCCAACCACGGTGACATCATCATTACGCTCTTGCGTACCTTGGTATTTATGCAATTCATGTAATAATATTTCCTTTTGATCTGCAAAGCTTTCCGCATGATGTGTGTCTATTAATTTAGAAAAGCGTTTCTTACTAAACGGAAATTCTTTTTCACCACCATTTTGGTCGAGATAACCATCAGTGGTTAAATAAATTTGCGTGGGGATACTGGTATCAATTTCATGGTCGGTATATTCATAATTGGCATCACATTTTTTGTAGCCCACTGAATAACGATCACCTTTAATCGTTTTTAATTTATCATTTTGTATGACAAATAAAGGCGTATTCGCACCAGAAAATCGCATAATTTGCTGCTTACTATTATAGTAAAGAATCCCGCCATCAAAACCAGCATTAGAAATAGACTCTCTACTTTCCTGTTTTAATAATTGTTTAATATTTTGATTAAAAATGGTTAAACATTTGGCAGGGCTAATAATGGTATCTTGATGTAAATTTGCCACTATCTGCCGTTCAACGGCTTTAACTATCATGGTGACAAAGGCACCAGGAACACCATGACCTGTACAATCAATCACCATAACAACCAATTCATGATCATTAATTTTTTCGACTAAATAAATATCTCCACCCACAATATCTTTAGGGTGCCAGATAGCAAAAAAATCCGTAAAAAAATCACTAAAAATAGTATTGTCAGGAATTAAAGCCCCTTGAATTAATGAAGCATATTCAATTGAATCACGGGTATGTTTATGTACTTCTCTAATTTCATTTTCCATTGATTTTTGTAGACTAATATCAATGGTCATGCCCATATAACACGCTTCACTGTTATATCTAATCGGAATAACGGAAAGCAAGGCAATAAATTTTTTGCCTTTATTTGTAATGATTTCTTGTTCCAAGCTCTCAACCTTACCTTCCTGCTGTAGCTTATTAATAATAATTTCAGCACCATTTTTTAACGTATAAATATTATCAACGGCTTCCCCTATAAATTCATCAGCTGTTTTTTCATAAAGTTTTTCTGCAATACTATTGGCATACACAACCACTCTCCGTTTCACAGAGGTAATTAAAACAGGAAATAAAATATTGGCTAAAATCTGTTCAATATTCTGCTTTTCAAGATTCAATTCAGCGGATTTTGCTTTTATTTCAGACTGTTGTGTCAATACTAATTCATAAGATTGTTTTGCAAGTGTAATATCAATCAAACTACCATTTAAGACTATTTGACTGCTATTTGTATCGCTCTCATCCTCACCAAATAACTCAATATCACCAAATAACTCAATATCATCATTCAATTCATCATTAACTAAGCTTGCCGTCGCTTCCATATGAATCCATTTGGTAATACCATCAGCCCCTACAATTCTATAATCAATCTTTAAAGGTTTTACTTTTTCTAATGCAAGCATTAACGTGCTAATAACATCCGCTCGATCCTCTAAATAAATAGATTCCGTAAAAACTGAAAAATCCTTTAATAAAGCAGCAGGCTCAATATTTTGCAATACTTTAATGCCATCACTAATAAATTCTGCTTCTATTGCACCATCAACTACATGAAATTGGTATACCACACCCGGAATACTATTAGTTATATTTTCTAATTGAGATTTAGTTTGCTCCATTAAGTGTTCAGATTGTATTCTATCCGCCATTTCATTGTTAATTTGCATATTTTGGGTGCGAATAGTCTGTAACATCTCGGTAAACCCATCAATTAATACTTTAAACTCATCATTTTTATGATGCTCTATTGATGCTTCATATGATTGGGTGCGGCTGATAAAATCGATTACTTCAGTTAATTTAAAAATAGGTTGGGTAAAGGTTTTTTGTAATTTAAACGCCAGCAATATCACTAAACATAATGTCACAATAGCAAATAGTCCTTGTACGATTAACTGTGAGATTAAAGTCTGTTTAAGCTGTTTGGTATCCGCAATAATAATAAACGCCCCATAAAAATGCTCGTCACTGGCAATAGGCGTACTAATCATAATATGATTCATATCAACAGACTTAAACAGCTCTGCTTTATTAAGTTCCTGTCGTAAGGTCGTTAATAAAGTGGTAGCAATTTCTTTATCGGTGTTTTCTTTTAGGTACGATGCAAAAATGGTATTGTCTTCTTGCAATAAATAAGCGGCTTGAATATGGTCATTAAAATGAAAGGTAGACATAATCAACTCCGCACTATCACTATCATCAAAATCAATAGACGCTTCTAAACCATGCCCTATGACTTTCGCAAGCTGGGTTAATTCATCAGTGACTCGATTTTGATTATCATAAAACGTGTAACCAAAAATAGCGACTGATGACAAAAACATTGCTGTTAATGCACTGAAGATAAACGCACGAATTAAGCGTGATTTAATCGAAGAAAATTTTTCTGCCATTCGTTAAAATTCAAATGTTGTTCTTAAATAATAATATCCGCCACTATAACCAAAAGGGGCATATTGTGAATACGGTAAAAAGCCATTAGTGCCATAATACACGCCGTCTAACTCCTTCCATTTATTTGCGGTTTCATTAAATATATTAGTACCACCCACCGCAATTAACATATTATCTAATATTTGATAACTCACATCTAAATCAACTGTCCATGCGGCATCGAATTTAAACGCCTTTCCTGTTGTTACCTGCTGATATTCGCCAAATCTATTTAGGTTTAAGGTAATATCAAACGGTTTAAACTGATAATGGGTTAAAAACTTTAAAGCGGTTTTAGGTTGTCCATTTTCCATACGGTCAATTTGGGCAAATGAATTTTCACGGGTAATATGTTGCTCGTTAAATCCGGTCACTTTATTTTGAGTATAGTTAAACCACGTACCAAAATCTAACACCGAATCATTATCAAAGGTATATTGATAATTAAATTTCACATCCACCCCTTGGGTTTCTGTATTCACCGCATTATTGAAAAACCGTGCTTTAGCCACCCCATTTTCAGCTAATATCGCTTTTTGTGCCTCTGTCGTGCCTTCTAAATCATTCGACAACATAATACGATCATCCACAGCCGTAAAAAAATAATCCACTATAAAAGACATGTCATTAATAGGCTGATAAACAAACCCTGCGGTAATATGTTTTGAAGTTTCTGCTTTTAAAGGCTTTGCCCCTAATGCTTGTGACACAACATGATCAGGTGTAAAAATACCTTTGGTTAAAATTTGTCCATCAGGTCCTAATAAACCTGATACTGTTTGAGAATAACTACTTTGTGCTAAAGACGGTGCTCTAAAGCCTGTACTTGCTGAGGCTCTTAATAACAGTTCGGAAATGACTTTATAGCCCATTGATAACTTACCGTTAATGGTTGAACCAAAATCAGAATAATCTTCAAAACGCCCTGCCCCTTCAAAAGATAAATCATCATTAAAATTATATACAATATCCGTGTATAAAGCATAGCTATGACGATTTTTATCTGCCTCATTGTCAGGAAGAAAGCCTGATAAACCTTGTGCCCCTTTATCTACATAAGATAACTCATCACCTTTATGGATCTGATAATTTTCATAGCGATACTCAAAACCACCCGAAATATCAAACGAATCTACTGTCTTGGTTAAATCGGCATTAAATGTATTTTGTAAAAATTCCAATTGACCGCCTGCAAAAGAACGCGGTGAATCCATCCCCAAGGCATAATTCATAGTATTATCAATACCTACTTTAGAACTATTATAGCCAATAATATTACTCATATCCCAAAAATACCCATCGCCTATTTCACCATTAACACCCGCTGTAATGGAATAATCTATCACCTCAGCATTAATCATCGGTAAAAAGCCTTCAGGTGATAAAGCACGGTCTGGGTCAGGGGTTCTATAAAAAGCACTGGCTTCACTATTACGGTAATCAAATAACCCATGACTGTATAGCACCATATCATTACGCAATGGCATTTCAGCATTAAAAGTCGCTAAAAAATTTTCGGATTTAGGCACACCGACATGCGTTTTAACCTCCGGTATTTCTAAGCGTCTATCTGCCCCTGCCCTTTGCGTTTTGCCTTCACCCTTCATCGACAAGGTTAAATTAGCAAATCCCTCATATTTCAATGGCAAGGATAAAAAGGTATTCACATCATATTGCTCGCCATCGCCTTTTGCTCTAGCACCCCCTGAAACGCTAATGCTATTTTTATGCCCAACTCCTTTTAAAATAATATTAATCACCCCAGCAATGGCATCGGAACCATATTGAGCGGCGGCACCATCTCTGAGTATTTCTATTTTTTCAATCGATTGAACCGCAATGGTATTCAAGTCAGTATGACTTGAGCCGCGTCCAATCACGGTATTAACATGTAATAACGCTGAAGTATGTAGACGCTTACCATTGACTAATACCAAAATCTGATCAGGACTCATGCCTCTTAAGGTAAACGTCTGTACATGATCACTGCCATCTGTCTTTGAATTTTCAGGGGCATTAAAACCTGCTACAAAATAACGTAATACATCGGTTAAAGACGTTAAACCTGAGCGGTCAATTTGATCAAAGGTAATCACATCTAACGGCGAACGTGATTCTAAAAAATTTCTTGCTCCACTCCGTGAGCCAATATCTGCTTTTAACTCGGTTTCCATACCCAGTAAATCTTCTAAACTGCTATCAATTAAATCATCCTCAATATTTTCCACTTCCTCTGCAAAACATTGTAATGACGTAGTTAAAAGTAAACCTTGTATTAAAAATAAGACCTGTTTAGATGTTTTCATTATTCGGCCTCATTTTCAACAATAGTGGCAATACGTAATAACCTAGAACTAATTTTTAAATCTTCATTTTTTGAAACATCATGATTAATTTTTAATTTTACTTTTTGTGACACAAAATAAATCTGAATCATGCCTTTTTTCTGTGAAAATCCGCGTATATCACTAATAGTTAAAATATTTTTACCTTCAATACTTCCTAAAATCGTATCCAGTTCACGCTGACTAATATGTGGTATATATAAAATATGTGTGGCTGATAATTCCTTTATATCATTGATATATTTAATCTTAACGGGCTTTTTTTTAATCTGCTTATTTTTATACAGCGTCTCTAATAAATCATCAAAAGGATTATTTAAGACGGTAATTACAAACTCATCGCGATTATGCGTTTGCCATGTAATAAATTTGGCTAATTTACCAATAATAGCGGCTTTTAATTTATCTTCAGACTGATAAGCATGTAATTGCCCTGATGAAAAAAAAACTAAAACCATCAATAACACACCGTATTTTGTCATCGCATTCATTACTCAATAAGTTTAAAACATAAAAAAGGGCGTAAAATAAACATTTTACCCCCTTTATCGACTACATAATATACTACAACTAAATTAGCAATAGCTTAGCCATTAACTAAATAATGCACAAAGATACTTGCCGCATAACCTAATGCAATCACCGGTGTCCATTTTAAATGACTAAAGAAAGTATATTTATGATTAGATGAACCCATCAACGCTACACCTGCCGCTGAACCCACAGAAAGCATTGAACCACCGGTTCCAGCAGTTAAAGTGACTAATAACCATTGGTATAAATCCATATCTAAGCCCATGCTTAATACAGCAAACATCACTGGAATATTATCAACAATCGCTGACATAAAACCGACTAAAATATTAGCAGGTGTTTGACCTAAGCCATCGTACATAGCGGCAGATAATAATTCTAAGTAACCGATATAACCTAAACCGCCTACCGCGAATACGACACCAAAAAAGAAGAATAAGGTATCCCATTCTGCATCGCGTACTTTATTAAAAATATCAAATTCACTATGTTCGCTCGCAGGCTCTGCTCTATACAAGGTATTCAATCTAAAGCCATATACCATTAATACGCCTAAACCCAACATCATGCCCATAAATGGCGGCAAATGGAAAACTTGTTTAAAACTCACGGCTGCTGCAATGGTTAACACAAATAAAACACAAATTTGGATTGCACCAGGTTTTAAATCAACGGCTGCTTCAGTACTTTTTGGCGGCTGCTCATTAGATACCGCTAATGACATAAAAAAGGCAGGAATAACATAGTTGACAACAGAAGGAATAAATAAGGCGAAGAAATCAAAGAATTCTGCATAACCTGCTTGCCAAACCATTAAGGTAGTAATATCACCGAAAGGGCTGAACGCTCCCCCAGCATTCGCAGCAACGACAAGGTTTACAAAACCTACTGCCACAAATTTCTCATTATCTTTACCAACCGCCAACACTACCGCACCGACTAATAAGGCTGACGTTAGGTTATCGGCAATCGCAGATAAGAAAAAGGTAATGACCCCAGTAATCCAAAATAATTGCTTATAATTGAATTCCTTACGAATCATCCACGAACGCAATGCTTCAAATACATTCCGTTCTGCCATCGCATTGATATAAGTCATCGCCACTAATAAGAATAGCATTAACGCCGCATATTCTTTGAGGTTAAACTCAAACGCTTCATGCAAATCAGCGGTTGAAACCCCGACTTCTGCCGCTAATACAGCCGCATGAGCCCAAATAATCGCCGCAGCAATAATCACCGGTTTAGATTTACGCAACCCCGTAAATTCTTCCGCCATCACAAAGCCGTATGCGATAATAAAAATCAGAACGGTGTAAATACCCCGCTCTGTCCCTGTCAGTCCTAAATTAGCAATGCCTTCATTCGCCAGTGCTAATTGCGGCATGCTGAACAGTGCCGCAAATAAAATAAATAAACGTAACAAAACAACCCCCTAGAGTCTTTATAAAAAAATAGAGCAATAAAAATTTAACCGTCAATAATAGCATTATCTAATTAACTTTGCATTTAATCACCAGCAGTATATGATTAAAGTTTACGCTTAACCCGCTATATAATCACATTCCTATGTATCAATATACCGATAAAGATCAAACGCTCGTCGATGAACGAGCCGCCCAATTTCGTGACCAAACTGAACGCTTTTTAAAAGGTGAAATCGCTGACGATAAATATCGTGCCTTACGCCTTATGAATGGTGTTTACATTCAAACCCACGCCCCGTTATTACGTATTGCAGGGCCTTATGGCTTGCTGTCTAGCAAACAAGTCCGCAAATTAGCGTCGATAGCCCGTGATTATGACAAAGGTTTTTGCCATTTCACCACTCGCCAAAATATTCAATTTAACTGGCCGGCGTTAGAACGTATCCCTGATATTTTAGAAGAACTCGCCAGTGTACAAATGCACGCGATTCAAACCAGTGGTAATTGCTTAAGAAATACCACCTCTGACCAGCTTGCCGGCGTTGCGATTGATGAACTAGAAGATCCGCGCCCCTATTGTGAAATCATTCGTCAATGGACTATCTTACATCCTG
>CAJVYO010000061.1 GCA_913009515.1 uncultured Methylococcaceae bacterium | reverse complement strand
TGGCCAAAGTGTCTATTTTTTCATAACGAAAAAAGGGTGCAAAATATTGAGTGGTATTAGGTAAAATTAAAGGCAAAACATCATAGCCTATTTCTGTATACACGCCATAGTTAGAACTACCAACAGTACTCCCATTTGCGGCACTGACTAGATCTGCATCTTCAATAAAGCCCCAAGATCCCAAGGTACGAAATTCTAAACCACGATATTTCCATTCGATATGTGCTTCATAAAGTTGAGTAAACACATCGGTGCCTGCAATTTCACCCTGACCTGAATTACCTAAATAGGTTGACGCACCAATGGTTAATCCTGGCATAGATGACGGTGCATAATCAATACGCCCTACAAATGCCATATCTTCATTGATTGCTTTTGAACCTTTTTGACGACCACTACGAATGCCGCTGCTACTAAATTCACTCGCTTTCAAGCCAGTGACTGCATACATAGTATAGCTTAAATCAGGGACTACCTCACCAAACACCCCCGCACCGACTTCACGCCAGGTACTTGGAATAATAGCACGTTCTACTTCTGGACGATTATTACCGAAAAAGAAGGGTGGTTCATGAATTTGATTCACAAAACCCATCGGCATTAACACCATCCCCGCACGAATATTAAACATGGGATCTAATAAAAAATCCAGCGTCGCTAACTCAACACCGACTGAACCTTCTTGCCCTGTTGAAGCATGTTCAAATTCGGTTTCACTGTTAAACACTAGCCAATCATTAAATTTATAGCCGACATATAAAACCAAGCGTTCAAAATCAGCATTATTTTTAGAATCCCCTTTATCAGCAACAAAAGATTGAAAATTTACTTCACCATAACCACCAATCGATAAACCTTGATCAACTTGATAGACTTTTGATGCAGCAGGTCCTAATCCATACGAACTTTTATATTCTTTTGCTTCAGGAATTACCAACGCAGTACGTAAAGTTTCAACCACTTCCGTTAGCACATTGGTTTTATGCTTAAGTTCTTTTACTTCAGCTTGTGTTTCATCAGGTGCCGTTTTATGCGTTTCAGGCTTAACCGCCTCTAAGGTTTTTTTCATTGCCTCTAACTGCACTTGCTGGGCTTCAATAATTTTCCACATTTCATCCATGGTTTTTGGTCTTTCAGCAGCCCCAACACCCTGACTCAACAATATTAATGCCGCCCCGACACCTAATGATTTTTTAGCAAACTGCATTCTTTTAATCCCGACAAATTTTAGAGATTGCAGTATATCGACAAAATAAACTAAATGCAAATCATTCGCATTTGTAATCACAAGCCAATAATGATGGGATTTTATAATTACGCCCTACCAAAAAGTACCTTGTTCGAGATGCTCACTATTACCGGTTAAGCGTTTATTACTAAGACGCTTAAAAATTTGATAAATGTCATCTGCCGCGTGTTGTTCTGCCTCACCCCAGTTTACAATACGTCCTGCACAATATTTTTCACGCAATAATTGATTACTTTTTGCTGAGGCTGCCCGTATCAATGTTTCAATCCCTTGCCAGCGATTATCCTGTTCACATAAATTATTTTTTGTTTGTTTTGTGGTCGCTAAAAAAGCCTGTATCGCGGTTTTATGCTGATTAGCCCACTCACGATTAAACACATAACCAATACTCGGCACTTGCTGTTTAATGCCTAACTGCTGTAATAAATCCGCGCCACGCATCAACACCTTAAACCCTTCTGCCTCTAATTTTGCCGCATAATGCCAATAGGTTAATAAGCCATCGACGCGTTGCACTTTTAATTGATGACTCAATAAC
This sequence comes from uncultured Methylococcaceae bacterium, assembly GCA_913009515.1. GTDB lineage: Bacteria > Pseudomonadota > Gammaproteobacteria > Methylococcales > Methylomonadaceae > Methyloprofundus. The sequence continues at coordinate 6,795 of CAJVYO010000061.1, read as the reverse complement.
GGCGGTGCTCCATACACTTTATTAATCTCCGTAAATAAATGCGGTTCATTGGCTTGCAGCATCACCGCCTGTAATAACAAACTATTTTTATCTAATTCACCACCGGCTATTGCCAGTTTTTTTCCCTTTAAATCACGCCAAGTTTGAATAGCACTCTTTTTATTGACCACTAAAGCACCTGTGGTATTGGAATAAGGATAAAAACTATAATCTCGCCCTAAACTACGTTGATAGGATACCCACACCCAATCCGCGACAATCATATCCACTGAACCTGATTGTAAGGCAATTTTTCCTGCCTGTGGATTTGCCATTTTTGTAATTTGCACACGATAATCAGCGGTAGTGATTAAGCCCGCCTGCTTCATTGCCTCTAATTCCCAATTCACCGTGCCAAATGCCAATACCCCTAAGCGAATCAATGGCGGTGATTTTTCAGCATAACTTAAATGAGAACAACAAAGTAAGCCGATTAAAATTATTTTTTTATAAAAATTCATACTGTTTGATTAGTTAATGGTTAAGGATAAAAACAATGAAAATGCTAATCCATTTAAAATTAGCTTCAAAATGAAAGTGATTAATTTTATAAGGGAGCTCACCTTATATAAATCAGTGCTAGCAAAACAAATAGGTTATATGACCTATTAACTCATGTTATATAACATAGTTTTTTAAAAAAATACATTATAGCATTATTAAATTATAATATACCTTTAAATTCATGTAGTTGCAATATATTGATAACGTAGGAAATTATATAGCCAATACGATAATTATAATTTATGGCCTATTTATTGCTTATCTATAGTTTTATCTATCTATATAAAGGTCATTATGAATTGTTTATCATTTAAAAAACTCGCATTATTATCTATCTCAAGTGCTGTACTTATAGCAACCCAGAGCGTTACTGCACATACCCGCTTACAAACACCAACTATTGATGAAAACAATGCAAGGCATGGTAGCAATTATAACAATGAAGTAATTGGACATACTTGTAAAACAGCAGCAGGTGAAGCTCTTAATACCATTGGTACCGTTGTTGTTTTCCCCGATGGAGTCGATTCTACATTGACCGTTAACGGCGAAGCATCATCTCAACCTTTAATTGATTTTGTACAAAACTGGGGTAGCCCCGTACAATTAATTCAAAATAATGATATATTTGAGAGTCAAGATGAAATTCAAACACCACTTGGTAATGTAGTGGGTTTTTGGGCAGGTGGCGGTAAAGGTTTACAGCACAATTTAACGGGTCTTATTCCATTTAGAACTAGTGGCGTTGTTATTGAGCCTACTTCTTGTGCGAGAAGCGTCACTTTTCAAATTGCTATTGCCGATATTTGTCAAGTCACTACAGATGCTGATTTTTCTACAGATGCCTTAAACTTATGGACACCTGCTGTGGGTTCAAAATTTCAAATAGAAGATAGCAGTGGTTACAATTCACCTGCCACTTTAAAGGTTAACCGTACAATTGAAGCTCTTCCTGAGTCATGTGGTGAAGGCGTTGATGTTGTAGTAATTCCTTCTGCAGCACAGCTTAACCGTGATATGCCGATTGTTATCGATGGCACACAAATTTGGCCTGCACAATAACTATTTGACCTACATTATTTAGGTGTTAAATTAAGCCCCTCCCCCTTATAAGGGGCTTTTTATTTTTATCAGTTTATAAAGTGAGGAATTTTCATTGAAAAAAACGTTAACTACATTTGCATTATTAGCTGCCAGTCATTTACAACCTCTATACGCTCATAGTGGCGGTGCAACATTAGGTGAGGATGGCTTAAATGCGAGTGCAACAGGTTTAGTACGTATTACTTGCTTTGATGATGGCAATGGCGAGCCTGCTAAATTAACTATGCGTATTATTGATCATTCCGAACCTGTTGAGGGCTTATTAATTAGTGCACAACTTTACAAAGGCTTAATGGCAACTAATGTCACTGATCAAATTTCAGGTGATGCCGATTATAGTGAGGGCGTTGAATTATCAGCAGGTCCAGGTGTTTACCGCTTAATCTTAAATAAAACCGCTGCAGGGCCTCGCCGCTTTGATGTTGAATGGCACTGTAAAACCGCTGATGACATTCATACGGGTACTGAAATTATTGTTGATCAATTTCAGTAAATTAATATGATGTTGAAGCAACAAATTATAGCCATTACATTATTAATCAGTCACACTTTAGTGGTGAACGCACAGGCATTAAATAGCTCATCTCCATCATGTATATTGACTTCGACACAGCTACAAAAATTTCCAGTCGATTTAAAGCAATTTTCAGGTCAGGTTATTTATATTGATTTCTGGGCATCTTGGTGTCCGCCCTGTGCCAAATCTTTTCCATTTTTGAATCAGATGCATCATCGTTTTCAAACTCAAGGTCTAACGGTTATTGGGGTAAATTTAGATGAATCTTTTAGCGATGCTAAAAATTTCTTAGAGCATTATCCAGCGGACTTTATGCTAGCGACAGACGACAGTAAACAGTGTGCCAAAGATTTTGCAGTTGCTGCCATGCCATCATCTTATCTCATTGACCGACAAGGAATGGTTCGTTATGCACACGTAGGTTTTCGTGCCATAGATAAACCTAGTTTACAGGCTGAAATTGAAAGCTTATTAGCTGAACCCATTGTTGTGAATTGAGAATATTATGGTAAATCGCAACATAATTATGCGAATATTGATGCTGGCTCTATTTATGCTGTTAAATGCTTGTAGTACGGTTTCTCCTTGGGAAAAAGGTTATTTAGCAAAGCCACAAATGGCACTAAATCCCTACCCTTTACAAAGTAATGTCCAAGCACATATTTATGGTAGTCGTGAGGCAGGTGCTCATATTAATGTAGGCGGTGGCGGAGGCGGCTGTGGCTGCTACTAAAAAACCGAAAATTAATAATGCCTTGCAGGCATTAACCTCCGCCGCGTTAATATTACCCGGATTAGTACCCACTACTACTCTTGCTGATACAGAAGAGCCACAAAGTTATTTTCAATACAGTCATTATGAAGAAGGTAAGCGTGACCTGATTAATATATCGAGTGACCGTGCCCCGTTATCAGTAGACACTTTTCAGTTAGGCTCAGGTTTTAATATTAGCAATCGAATTCATTTTGGCTTTAATGTTGTCCAAGATACATGGTCTGGTGCTACCCCCTTTAGTACCGCACCTTTAGCGATTAATAGCAATACCCCTATTTTAAAGAATAGTGATAACGGCGTTGTAATTGTTGGAGCTTCACCACTGTTAGTGGGTCAAGTATTATTAGATCAATCATTAATGCCATTAACTTTATCAGAGGGTACACAAACACCTGTCAAGGATAATCGTCTGGTACATATTTTATCATCAGCATCACCCGAAACTCGTCAGCAAGCGGATTTTAATTTAGCTTACCAATGGAATGAAGCAGAATTAATCCTTAATGGTGGTTTGTCGCTGGAAAATGATTATAAATCTCATTTTGGTGGTATTAGCGGCCGTTGGGATTTAAATCAAAAAGCAACTAGCCTAAAAACTAGTTTAAACTATACTCATAGTAATATTGCGGCGATTATTGATCATGATGCAGCCCCTTACCTAACCAAAACCGCTTATAAATCACAGATTGAATTACGGGAGGGCTCGGAAATTTTACATGGCACTCGACAAGATTGGGCCGCTAGCTGGGGAATTAATCAACTTATTAATAAAAAAGCATTTGTTGAAGCAAATCTTAGTTATACCCATAGCAGTGGTTACTTATCTAATCCTTATAAGGCAACTACTGTTATTTTTGTAGACCCTAATGCATTTGATAATAATCAAACTATTAATGGCAATGTTCAAGCTCTATTAGAACAACGTCCAAACAGTCGTAATCAATGGGCTATTAGTGCTAATTATGTGCAATATATAGATATGTCTGATGCAGCATTGCATGTTAATTATCAATTTTCCCATGATGACTGGGGGCTTGAAAGCCATACTTTTGCTGCAAAATGGGTACAACCGCTAGGACAAGGATGGAGCATCAGTCCTCGGATTCGTTATTATAGTCAAGGTAGTGCTAGTTTTTATCAGCCTTATTTGGTCAGTGTACAAAATTTTCGTCAATCACAAGTTGATGCAACAGGGCGTGAAATTTGGGTTGATGTCAGTAACCCAAATAATGGGGTTGAATATTTCCGTGATGATTTTTTTAATCTTGTTGATAATGCGGGTAATCTTGTTGATGAAAGCACCCTCAATGTGCGTAATAAAACAGAAACGTTTGATGCTACAAAATTACCTAAATATTTTTCTAGTGATCACCGCTTATCAGGTTATGGTGTATTGAGTGGCGGTATAACACTCGACAAACAATTTACTAAGGGCATTAGCTTACAAGCAGGCTTTGAATATTATAGCCATGCAGGTAACTTAAAACTTGGTGGAGGCGGTGAAAGTAGTTTTGCAGATTTTGATTATTATGTTGCGAATGCGGCATTAAGTGTTGATTTAGATGCCGCCGCCCAAACCTTATCATCCCATCAACATCATCATAAGCAAGGCAAGCATCATGCAATGCCGACAGGACTACGTTTTGCCCATATGCTAACCCAAGCCGATAGCTGGATGTTTGGCTACAGTTTTATGCACAGTCAGCGTCAGGGATTAATGAAACAAGGCAGTAAGTCTGTTAGTGACGAAGCCGTTGTACAACAATCCTGCGGAACAGATTTGTGTCGTTTCACGCAGTCGGATATGACTATGGGAATGCATATGCTCAATATTATGTATGCACCCACTGATTGGCTAAATATTATGCTGATGCCACAATTTGTATCGATGAGTATGAATTTACGTGAATTAGAGGGTCGTCCTGCGGCACGGGCTGATGTCCATGAACATAGTGGGGTTGGAGGTCATACAACTGGTGGAGTAGGTGATACTGTCGTCGCTGCTTTACTGCAATTATGGCAAGGTTCAGGTCAACAAGTACATGCTGGTTTAGGGCTTAGCGCACCAACAGGAGCCGTCGATCTAGAATTCAGACGAATAGCTCGTGCTGACGGTGGCTTAGTCCATTTTGGTATGCAATTAGGCAGCGGTACTTGGGATTTTTTACCCAGCCTAACTTATACGGGTGTGCATAATAATTATTCATGGGGAGCTCAAGTTAATGCAACAGTGCGGATGCAAGCACAAAATAAATCAGGTTATCGCCTCGGTAACCGTGTTGAAACAACAGCATGGCTAAGTTATCAAATGCTTTCATGGCTATCGACTTCGGTGCGTGGCATTTATAGTGCTGAAGAAGCCATTAGTGGAGATTTTAATGCCTTTAATAGCCGTATTGGCCCGATAGATTACCCAAACAATTATGGTGGTCAATTCTGGGATATAGGACTGGGTTTAAGTACTCAAATGCCTCATGGTGAATTAGCAGGTAATCGACTTAGTTTTGAGTGGCTACAGCCCTTACATACTGATTTTAATGGTGCACAATTACAGCGCGATGGTGCATTAGTTGTGAGTTGGCGCTACATGTTTTAAAAAGTAAGCGATATTTTATGCAGCTATATCATTATACTTTTGAGGCAATGGGCACACCCTGTGAATTGCAGTTTTACGCGGCTTCTAAAGCTAAAATTCAAGCTAAAAAAATTGCAAAGTGTATTATCAATGATGTGCAGCGTTTAGAGCAGTGTTATTCACGTTATCGTTCTGATAGCGTATTATCCAAAATTAACCGTATTGCAGCAACGGGTGGACGAGTACAAGTCGATACAGAAACCTCAGCTTTGCTTGATTATGCAGCGACTTGTTATTTACAAAGTGAGGGGTTATTTGATATTACTTCAGGGGTACTCCGTCAAATTTGGCAAACTAAACAATTACAGCTACCCACTCAACAACAAATAGCGGCTATTCTTAAAAATATTGGTTGGCAACGCATACACTGGCAGTCACCTTGGCTTGAATTTCCTGAACAGGGTTTGGAATTAGATTTTGGCGGTATTGTTAAAGAATATGCAGTAGATCGTAGTGCTATATTGCTTCAAGAATCAGGCATAGAGCATGGCTATATTAATTTAGGCGGAGATATTCGGGTAATAGGACCACATTATAATGGTCAACCGTGGCTAATTGGTATTCAACACCCACGTAAACCAGAGAAACTATTACAAACAATTGAATTATATAACGGTGCATTAGCAAGTAGTGGCGATTATCAGCGCTGTTTAATTATTGAGGGACAGCGTTATGGCCATGTATTTAATCCTAAAAGTGCTTGGCCGGTGAATTATTTAGCAGCGGTGAGTGTTATCAGTGATTTATGTGTAGTGGCAGGCAGTGCAGCAAGTATTGCAATGCTTAAAGAGAATGAGGGTATTGACTGGTTAGATAGCCTAGGTTTGCCCTGTTTATGGGCCGATGTACATGGTGGCTTGGGTGGAAAGCTATTGAATAACTCGTGAACTCAACCCAAATTAGTAATGGTTTTAATATGACTACCACTGCGTGAACGGCTAACTTCGATACGCAATGCCATTTGCTCTTTGAGTTCTGATACATGCGAAATAATCCCAATCATGCGACCTGTGGATTGTAAATCCACCAAGGTATTAATCGCTAATTGCAATGATTCTTGATCTAAACTGCCAAAACCTTCATCAATAAATAAAGTATCTAATTGAATGCCGCCTGAACGCTGTTGCACCACATCGGATAATGCCAAAGCTAAGGCTAATGAGGCTAAAAAAGATTCCCCGCCCGATAAAGTCGCCACTGGACGAATTTTACCCGTATGGG
>CAJVYO010000060.1 GCA_913009515.1 uncultured Methylococcaceae bacterium | reverse complement strand
AAGCGTAAACATTGCAACGTGTTTACGCTTTTTTTTTCAGACTATTTTATGAACTAATGAACATCTTTCCAATATTCTTTTTTCAATAAATAAGCAATCACACCAAATAATAAGATAAATAATAGAACATATTTACCCATACTACGGCGTTCTTCTTGATGAGGCTCACTTGCATAAACCAAGAAAGCGGTAATATCATTGACTGCTTTATCAAATTGTTTTGGAGTCATGGACCCTTTTTCGGTAATGACTAATTTAGTAATGACATCACGACCATCTATTTTTTTGATAATAGCTTGTTGTTCACCTTGTAATTGCCAAAGTGGATTAGGCATACCAACACTAGGAAAAACGGTATTATTAACGCCTAAAGCCTTAGTTTTATCAGCATAAAAGCCTTTTAAATAACTTACTAACCAATCTTCACCGCGAGAGCGAGCAATCAGCGATAAATCAGGTGGACGAGTACCAAACCATTTTTTAGCATCATGGCCATTCATTGCGGTCAGCATTTTATCGTAGATACCAGCCCCTTCAGGAGCCACTTGATCTAAAATTTCTTGCTGATCAATTTTAAAATCATCCGCTAGGTTTAAGTAGCGCATGTATTTTACGGAATGACAGCCTAAACAATATTTAACATAAAGTTGGGCTCCATTTTCTAAGGATTGATAATCTGACAAATCAATGTCAGCGTCTTCAAGCTCTATGCCACTAGAGGCAAATGCACCTAGCGGTAATAAGAGCAATAGCCAAATTTTGAATAAATTTTTCATTAGTCTAAGCTCTCCTTAAGGTTTTTAGCGGTACGTATTAAGACAGTTTTAATACCTTGTGGGCTAGGGCGAGTACGCGTAACGGTTTCACCGTCTTTTTCCACAGAAACTTCATGTACCATTTCTTTTGCAGTTGAAACCCAGCCAGGAATACGATCTTCAATGGTCGGTTGCTCTGAAAGACGCTTAGGAACGGGTTTAGTAGTTTCCCAGCGCGTATAAATTGGCATTAATAAGAAAAATCCAAAATAAATAGCAGTGAAAACACGAGCCATCATGGTTGCACCGGCTGTTGGTGCTTGCATACCTAAATAACCTAGACCTAAAAAACTAATAACAAATAATAAAATAGCTTTTTTATAGATACCACCGCGATAGCGAATAGATTTAACAGGGCTACGATCTAACCAAGGTAATAAGAATAAGACGAAAATAGCTCCGCCCATCGCAATAACCCCAGCAAACTTATCAGGAATCGCTCTTAAAATCGCATAAAATGGCGTGAAATACCAAACTGGAGCAATATGTTCAGGCGTGGCTAACGGGTCAGCAGGTATGAAATTAGCATGCTCTAAAAAGTAGCCGCCCATTTCTGGCATATAAAATAAGACCGTCGCAAAGAAGAATAGAAACACCGACACACCGACAATATCTTTCACCGTATAGTAAGGGTGAAAAGGGATACCATCAACAGGATGTCCCCAAGGATCTTTAGATGCTTTAATATCGATGCCGTCAGGATTATTTGAACCAACTTCATGTAATGCCACAATATGTAAGAAGATTAACATTAATAAAATCAATGGAATCGCAATAACATGGAAAGCAAAGAAACGATTTAAAGTGGCATCAGAAATAACGTAATCACCACGTACCCATAAGGATAAATCATCACCAATGATGGGAATGGCACTGAATAAGGAAATAATAACCTGTGCACCCCAGTAAGACATTTGTCCCCAAGGTAATAAGTATCCCATGAAGGCTTCAGCCATTAGGGCGACGAATAATAGCATGCCAAATATCCAGACTAATTCGCGTGGTTGCTTGTAAGAACCATAAATCAGTCCTCTAAACATATGCAAGTACACCACGATGAAAAAGGCGGAAGCTCCCGTAGAATGCATATAACGCACGAGCCACCCCCAAGGGACTTCACGCATAATATATTCAACAGAATCAAATGCTAAATTAGCATCAGGCTTGTAGTTCATGGTCAGTAAAATACCTGTGACCAGCTGATTTACTAGCACTAATAAGGCGAGTGAACCAAAAAAATACCAGAAGTTAAAATTTCTCGGCGCATAGTATTGCGCCATGTGGTCATTCCATAATTTTGTTAAGGGAAAACGATCGAGTACCCAATTGCTGCAATCCGCTACATAATTCTTTTTCATGTGTCTGCCTCGGTAGATTCTTCACCGATAATAATACGTGTTTCTGTAATATAGCGATGAGGGGGGACATCTAAATTTGTGGGTGCAGGAACACCGCTGACTACACGACCTGCTAAGTCAAAGCCTGAACCATGACAAGGACAGAAAAAACCGCCTTTCCAGTCAGGTCCTAAATCATTGGGTGCCGTTTCAGGACGGAAGGTTGGTGAGCAACCTAAATGTGTACATAAACCTACGGCGATAAATATTTCAGGCTTGATAGAACGGAATTCATTTTGACTTGATTCCGGCTGTTTAGATTCTAAGGAATTAGGATCAGCGAGTTTAGCGGTATCAGTGGCTAAAATCTCTAATATTTCGGGGGGACGGTCTAGTATCCAAACAGGTTTTCCACGCCACTCAGCGCGAAGTAATTGTCCCTTTTCTAATTTACTAATATCAATTTCTACGGGTGCACCGGCTGCTTTGGCTTTGGTACTAGGTTGCATTTGCGATAAAAAAGGCACTGCAATATATCCTGTACCAACTGCTCCGACAACAGTTAAGGCGGTTGTAAGAAATTGGCGCTTAGATTTATCGACGACGCCTTGATCACTCATATATAACACTCCTCGTTATGTGTTGGGTAAGATTTATAGATAGCAATGATAAAATGAATCTTATCCTGCTATATTTTTTATTATTAATTTAGATTTATAGTTCCGTCATAATATGACGTAATGCAGTAATAAATTTATTATTTTCTTCAGGTTTTCCGACTGTTACACGTAAGCAATCCGTGAGTAAACCTTGCTGTGGAGATAAATTCTTAATCAGTATTCGCTGTGCTTTGAGTGCTGTAAAAATAGTATCAGCTTTATTTTTAGGGGTATGGAATAGAATAAAATTAGCAGCACTCGGGCAAGGTTTTAGCCCTTTTATGGTACTGAGTTGCAAAAATAAGCGCGCTCTTTCTTGGCAAATAGCCTGTGTTTGTTCATTAAACATCTCTACTTGATTGAGTGCAAATTCAGTCGTACATTGGGTTAATATATTAATATTATACGGTAAACGTACTTTATTCAGTTGCTGAATAATCTCAGGATGCCCCGCCATAAAACCAAGGCGTAGCCCTGCCAAGCCTAATTTAGACACTGTCCGCATCACTAATAAATTATTATAATTTGGTAGTTGCTGAATAAAACTAAAATCAGTAAAAGGAGCGTAGGCTTCATCAAGTATCACTAAGCCATTTGATTGCTGAATAATTTGAATGATGGCATCGCTATCAAATAAATTTCCGGTAGGGTTATTCGGATAAGCCAGAAAGATGATTTCAGGCTGATGAGTGTTGATGGTGTCTAAAATAGCGGTAATATCTAATTCAAAATTTTCAGCACATAAAGGTAAGCCTTGATAATTTAAACCTAAACACTGTGCAATTTGTTTGTACATCACAAAGCTAGGTTCAGGTGCCATAACCGTTGAATTAGCAGGCAAGGCCATCAATAATAATTGAATCAGCTCATCAGAGCCATTGCCTAAAATAACATCACTACTATCAGGAATATGATTATAGTTTTTTAGGCTTTGGCAAAGACTTTTTGCTTCAGGGTCAGGATAGCGATTAATTTCAGCATCTTGTAATTTTTCTAGCCAAGCAGTTTTTATATCATCTGGCCAAGTATAAGGATTTTCCATGGCATCTAATTTAATAAAATCTGTGGCATCAGCCACTTTATAAGCGGATAAGCCTTGAACTTCAGGGCGAATAACCGTTTCAATAAGGGCTTGCAAGCTCATAAATTAATCTACACGTTTAAAATGATGCACCCAAACAGGTGCTGAATCATCGAGTTCCATGCCGGCATGCATTTTTAAAATCAAATTTTTATACATGTCTAAGCTCGGATAACCTTCAGCTTGTGCATCGGCATCAGTCATATCGCCTAGTTTAGAACGTGTTAAATCAGTGACGATAAATTTTTGACCTTCCAAGGTGAAAGTTTCATCTGGATAAGCATACACACCATCGCGGCGTTGTTGTGTTTTTTTGCCTGCAATAGCCGCCTCAACTAATTTAGGATGGCGAATCAAGCGGTCAATTTCACAGGTTCTTTCAGGATAATCAGTCATAATATTTTTAGTTTGGGTTAGGGTAATAGTGTTATTTTAAACGGTATTCAGCAGAGCGGGCATGAGCAGTTAAGCTTTCACCGCGAGCTAATATCGATGCAGTTTTACCAAGGGTGTTGGCACCTTCAGCAGAACAATAAATTAAACTAGAGCGTTTTTGAAAATCGTAAACACCTAAAGGCGATGAAAAGCGTGCAGTGCCTGATGTGGGTAAAACATGATTAGGACCTGCACAATAATCACCTAGGGCTTCTGCAGTATAGCGACCCATAAAAATAGCCCCTGCATTACGAATATGTTTGCAAAGTGCTTCGGGATCTTCAACAGACAGCTCTAAATGTTCAGGTGCAATAGTATTAGCCACTTCAGCCGCTTGCTCTAAGGAATCGACTTTAATTAAAGCGCCGCGTGCAGATAATGAGGCTTTGATTATGTCAGCACGTTCCATAGTCGGTAATAAATTTTCAATACTTTGTGCGACGGCTGCTAAAAATTCAGCATCATCAGATAACAAAATAGCTTGGGCATCTTCATCGTGTTCAGCTTGAGAAAATAAATCCATCGCAATCCAGTCGGGATTAGTTTTGCCATCACAGATAATTAAAATTTCAGAAGGGCCGGCAATCATATCAATACCGACTTGTCCAAAAACGAGTTTTTTAGCGGTGGCGACATAAATATTGCCAGGGCCAACAATTTTTTCAACAGCGGGAATGGTTTCTGTGCCATAAGCTAATGCGGCAACGGCTTGAGCACCACCGATGGCAAACACACGGTCAACTCCTGATAAATACGCCGCGGCTAAAACTAGTTCATTGGTCACGCCCTCAGGTGTTGGCACTACCATAATGAGTTCACGAACGCCTGCGACTTTTGCAGGGATTGCATTCATTAATACTGAAGACGGATAAGCGGCTTTGCCACCCGGAACATAGAGTCCTGCTCTATCAAGTGGCGTAACTTTTTGCCCAAGCATCGTGCCATCGGCTTCTGTATATTGCCATGAGTCCATTTTTTGTTTTTCTGCGTAAGCTCGTACGCGTTTAGCTGCAATTTCTAAAGCATCTGCTTTATCTTTGGGTAAGTTATCCCATGCAGCTTTTAATGTATCGTGAGAAATTTCTAATTCGGCTGCAGAACTAATACTGGTGCGATCAAATTGATTAGTGTAATCAATTACCGCTTTATCACCTTGTGAACGCACGGTATCAATGATATTTAACACGCGTTGATGTATCTCAGCGTCAGATGATTCTTCCCAAGCGAGTAGGGATTGTAATTGTGCTGAAAAATCAGCATCAGCACTATTTAGGTGGGTGATGGTATCAGTCATAATAGGTTATCGTTCTGCAATAGTTTTTTCAAATTGATCGATTAAAGGTTGAATGATGTGATGTTTCATTTTCATTGAGGCTTTATTGACAACTAAACGTGAACTAATATGAGTAATTAGTTCTCTGGGTTCTAAGCCATTTGCCCGTAAGGTATTGCCGGTATCAACCACATCGACAATACAATCTGCTAACCCAACTAGAGGGGCGAGTTCCATGGCACCATACAGTTTAATAATTTCAGTTTGTATGCCTTGGCTTGCAAAATAACGTTCGGCGGTTTTAATATATTTAGTCGCCACACGCACGCGACCTGAAATAGGGGCTGCATTTTGTGGTGCCGCAGTCATGAGTTTACAACAGGCAATTTTTAAATCGAGCGGTTCATATAAATTATCAGAATCATGTTCTAATAAAACATCTTTGCCGGCAATACCTAAATCTGCAGCACCGTGTTCTACAAAAGTAGGGACATCAGTGGCGCGGATAATGACTAATTGAATGTCGTCGTGATTAGTTCTAAGAATCAATTTACGACTGGTCTTAGGATCATCAAGCGGAATAATATCCGCATCGGCTAATAAAGGCAGTGCCTCGTCATAAATTCTACCTTTGGAAACGGCAATAGTAAGCATGAATAAACCCTGTAATTAGCGTGGAATACGGCGAATAATAGCACCGAGTTGAGAAAGTTTTTCTTCTATATGATCGTAGCCTCTATCAATATGATAGATTTGTTCAACCAGTGTTTCACCTTGTGCGACTAATCCTGCAATAATTAAACTCGCAGATGCTCGTAAATCTGTTGCGGTCACGGGAGCAGCGGTTAATAATTCTGTGCCTGTACAAATAGCGGTATTTGATTCTAATTTGATATTAGCGCCCATGCGTTGTAATTCTTGTACGTGCATAAAGCGGTTTTCAAAAATAGTTTCCGTTACGGTACTAGTGCCTTCGGCAATACAATTCATTGCCATAAATTGGGCTTGCATGTCGGTGGGGAATGCAGGAAAGGGAGCAGTACGCAATGAAACAGCAGTAGGGCGTTTGCCTTGCATATCTAAGCTAATCCAATCATCACCTGTTTCGATGATTGCACCGGCTTCCTTAAGTTTTTCTAAGACGGCATCGAGTAAGTGGGGTGAAATATTTTTTAAGGTGATAGAACCTGAGGTAATGGCGGCAGCGACTAAATAAGTGCCGGCTTCAATGCGGTCTGCTAACACATCATAATGTAAATTTTCTATACCTAAACGCTTCACACCTTCTATGGTCAGGACATTAGTGCCTATGCCCGAAATATCAGCCCCCAGAGTATTTAAAAAATTGGCAAGGTCATTAATTTCAGGTTCGCGCGCTGCATTTTCAATAACCGTAGTGCCTTCTGCGAGTACCGCTGCCATTAATAAATTTTCGGTGCCGGTAACAGTAATTTGTTCTAAAACTAAGTGGCAGCCTTTTAAACGGGAGGCTTTGGCATGAATATAGCCATTTTCGACGCGTATCTCAGCTCCCATTTTTTTCAAGCCGTCTAAATGAATATTAACGGGTCTGGCACCAATGGCACAACCACCGGGTAGGGCAACATTGGCTTCACCAAAACGAGCAAGCAAAGGGCCAAGCACTAAAATAGAAGAACGCATAGTACGCACTAATTCATACGGAGCGGTTAAGTTATGAATATCGTTACTATTAATTTCAATATTTAGCTTTTCATCAATAGAGATATCAACACCGATACACCCTAGTAGTTCTAGTGTTGTTGTAATATCATGCAGATGGGGGATATTGCCAATACTAACTGGTTTATCACTTAAAATCGTAGCGGCTAAAATAGGTAAGGCTGAATTTTTTGCACCTGAAACGGTCAATGTGCCTGATAATTGTTGACCACCTGTAATCAGTAATTTATCCATAGGGACTTGTTTGAATTTAGTTAAATAAATCTAGTTCAGTTAATGAACTTAGACTGGCTAATGCCGTTAATTTTTCAGGCATCGAGCTTAAGGTTAATTTTTTCTGTTTTGTGCGTGCAATCTTCATCCATTCTATAAGTAAAGCTAGTCCTGCGCTATCAATTTTACTCACTTGTTGTAAATTTAGGTTAATTATTTCTGCTGTGATGGCGAAATTAATCTTTTCAAGACTATGGGCATTAATACTCTGAAAACTTAATTCCCCTGCTATTTCATAGGCATTAGGTTTTACTTGGGTAATAATCAGGTTAGTTTGATGAGTGTTGTTAGTCATCTTTCGCATTAAATAAAAATTTACTAATCAGCTCTTCTAAGACGATAGCAGATTGAGTGAGTTCAATGGTGTCGCCATCTTGTAAAAATTCATCTAAGCCGCCTGCATTCAAACCAATATATTTTTCGCCCAATAATCCAGCGGTGAAAATACTAGCTGAGGTGTCGGAAGGTAAGCTTTTATAGCGTGCATCAATACGCATTTTAATGAAGGCATCATAATTTTCAGAATCGAACTGAATTGAACTCACCCGTCCCACCGGCACACCGGCTATAGAGACCACGGCTTTATTTTTTAGCCCGCTGGCATTTTCAAAGTGAGCGGAAAGGGTATAGCTACCATTTTGATTAAATGCATTGAGATTGCTGACTTGTAAGGCAAGAAAGAAAAGTGCAGCAATGGCACTACTGACAAATAGTCCAACATAAATTTCTATGGATTTGGTATTCATAAGGGTTAAGATGCTCCAAACATAAGTGCAGTCAGTAAAAAATCAAAAAATAAAATAGTAAATGCGGAATTAACAACGGTTCGAGTGGTGGCTCGACTGACACCTTCAGAGGTAGGCGGAGCATCATAGCCTTCAAATAGTGCAATCCACAAAATCATCCATGCAAAGATAATGCTTTTTATAACACCATTCATAATATCGCTGTAAAAATGAATGGCACTTTGCATTTGCGACCAATAGGAACCCGCGTCAACATGTAATAATTCGACACCTGCAATATAGCCGCCTAAGACCCCAAAACTGCTAAATAAGATGGCTA
>CAJVYO010000059.1 GCA_913009515.1 uncultured Methylococcaceae bacterium | reverse complement strand
TTGATAAATTATCAAGTCCCACAACTTTTTGGTTATGACTGAGTAAAAATTCTATGAGATTTGAACCAATAAAACCCGCACATCCCGTCACTAACCACGTTTTAGGTTCCTTTTTAAGTTGTGCTATTATATTTTCGAATTGATTCATTTTTA
Organism: uncultured Methylococcaceae bacterium; assembly: GCA_913009515.1. GTDB lineage: Bacteria > Pseudomonadota > Gammaproteobacteria > Methylococcales > Methylomonadaceae > Methyloprofundus. Next base: position 8,514 of record CAJVYO010000059.1, on the reverse strand, counting down.
AACTTTTCTCATTATTTCATTTTTATTTTTTAGAGCTTTGCTAAGGTTACTCTGATCTTTGGCGTACCGTTCATCAGCTAGTACAAGGATTTTAGCCTATCGTTCATTAATGACTGCATAGCCTACCTTTTTCATCAATAACTGGTACGCAGGCCTTTAGCCTGCCCTTCATCAATGTAGGCTGAAGCCAGCGTACCGACATACCCATATACTGACCAAGAATGTTTAATGCTATACCTCTCTCGTCCGCCCCTCTCCGATAGCATAAGGAGCTACCCTAATTTATCTAAAAATCGATACTTCACTCACCAGATTCATTATATTTTTTTATAAACGCCCATCAATATACGTCGGTTCAAGTATTGATTTAATATCAAACACCACTTGCTGTGGATGGGTTTTTATATTGAGCGTTTTAAATTCATCATGTGCAACCGCTAAAATAATAGCTTGATAGCTATCAAGATTAATATTTTCAATTAAATTAAGCTGGTATTCTGCCTGCACTTCTTCTGCATTGGCCCAAGGATCATAGATTGATACTTGGCAGGCAAATTCTTGCAATTCTTGTACAACATCAATCACCCGCGAGTTACGAATATCAGGGCAATTTTCTTTAAAGGTGATACCTAATATTAAAATCTTAGCATTAGCTATCGGCAAACCTTTTTTTATCATTAATTTTATAACTTGATTAGCGACATAGCAGCCCATATTATCATTAAGGCGACGACCCGCTAAGATTATTTCAGGATTATAGCCAATGGCTTGGGCTTTATGAGTGAGATAGTAAGGGTCTACACCAATACAGTGACCACCAACTAAGCCCGGTTTAAAAGGGAGAAAGTTCCATTTTGTAGCAGCCGCTTCTAATACTGCGTGGGTATCAATGTCTAATTTATTAAAGATAACCGCAAGTTCATTGATAAAAGCGATATTAATATCACGTTGTGAATTTTCAATCACTTTTGCGGCTTCAGCGACTTTAATACTGGGGGCAAGGTGTGTGCCAGCGGTAATGATAGTTTTGTAGAGCGTATCAACCGTATTTGCAATCTCTGGCGTTGAACCCGAGGTAACTTTAAGTATTTTAGTGACGGTATGTTCTTTATCACCGGGATTAATCCGTTCGGGCGAGTAGCCACAGAAAAAATCGTGATTAAATTTAAGCCCACTACCCGCTTCAAGTATAGGCACACAATCCTCTTCCGTTGCACCCGGATAAACGGTGGATTCATAAATGACTATATCGCCCACTTTAAGTACTTGGCTGACGGCTTCGCTGGCTTTAATTAACGGTGTTAAATCGGGGCGTTTATAGTTATCAATAGGTGTGGGGACAGTAATAATATAAATATTACAATCTTGTATATCATCTATTGCCACTGTAAAACTTAACCGGTGATTATTAATAACCTCATCTAAATAAGTATTCGCAACTTCTAAGGTTTTATCATGACCGCTACTAAGCTCTGCAATACGTTGCGGTGAAATATCGTAGCCAATGGTTGTATATTTTTGGCAAAACTCCACTGCCAGCGGCAAACCTACATAACCTAACCCTACAATACATATTTTATGTTCTCTACTAATGGTCATTTTTTTGTATCATCATAGTTGTATTGATAAGTATATTTTCCATAACCATAGCCATATCCCGATGCGGAACTAATCACATCATTAAAAATAACACCTTTAATTTCAACATTATTTTGTTGTAAACGTTTAATACTCAACTGCAATTCTCTTATCGGATGTTGACCCGCTTTTACCACCATCAGTGTTGCACTGGCAACACTACCTAAAATCGCTGCATCGGTTACGGCTAAAATTGGCGGAGAATCAATAATAATATAATCATAATGATGCACCAGTTTATCTAGCAATATTTTAAGACGATCATGCAATAATAATTCAGAAGGATTCGGTGGCAATATACCTGTAGACATAAAATCTATATTTGCATCAGTAAGCGTATGAATCGCTTCTGCTGGAGGAATATCATTTGAAATAACTTCTGATAATCCATGTTCCCGTTTGATTCCCAGTATTTTATTTAAGATACCTTTACGTAAATCGGCATCAATCAGCAACACTTTTTTTTCTGCTTGCGCCAATACAATCGCTAAATTTGTAGACACAAAGGTTTTACCAACACCTGGACTAGGTCCCGTAATCATAATGACATTATTTTTTGCTTCGAGAAAAGCAAAATGTAGAGTGGTGCGTAAACTTCTTAAACTTTCTATGGCTAAATCTTTATTATTTTCTAAGCCCAAAACCATCGGCAAATTACCCTGACCTTTATGCTTTTTTAAGGTGTCTGATAATTTTTTCTGAATCTCACTATGCGGCACGGTGGCATAAACCGCTAAATTAAGCTTACTTTCTATAATTTCAGGATTTTCAATACCATGATTTAAGAGGTTACGAATAAACACAATCACAATGCTTAATAAAAGACCTGCTATCAGTGCAATTAAAATAATTAATACTTTATGAGGATTAATCGGTGTACGAGGTAATATTGCATAATCAATAATACGCACATCGCTAATCGTCCCCGCTTTAGCTACTTTCAGTGTTTGCAAGTTATTGAGTAAACGCGTGTAAAGTTCCGTATTAACTTTTACATCACGAGAAAGACGTAAAATAACTTGTTGTTTTTCAGGTAAGCTGGAAATAGCAGTATTGTATTCTTTTAATTGATATTTTAAGCGATTGATTTGTTTTTTAATCGAAATAACCGCAGGATGAGAACGTGTAAAACCTTGACGCAAATCATCATATTTTTGATGCAACATAGTAATTTGCGTTTTTTTCGCCACAACGCCGGATAAAATACTTTCCGTTTCCATGCTCAAATTAATAGAGCCTTTTTCTAATCGGTAGTCATTTAATGCCCTGGTAGCGACATTAAGCTGCTCTTTAATCAGTGGCAGTTGTTTCTCTAAAAATTGTAATGTTTTTTGAGCTTCTGCTGATTTTTGTTCAGCATTAATACGCACATAAATATTAGCAATTTCATTCAATATGTTCATCGCCAACAGTGGTGTTCGCGACTCTATGGTAAAACTCAGAATGCCTGTGCCTTTACCTTTTTCAACAACCGATAGAGTACTTTGCAATAAGCTAATCAAATTAGCTTCAGGCTGTTTTAATAATATAAAATGAGTTCCTACTCTGGCCTTAAGCTGCGAAATGAACAAATGCAAAGGCTCTGATTCATTTGAAATAGGTTGTTGTAATAGTTTGCCTATTTTAGACTTACTAATAAGCTTATATTGTGCATCTCTTAACTGATAACGGCCCTGCTCACCAGCAACCACTATAAAGGGCTTGCCTTCCCAACTCGTCGGCACATTAAAAGTATCAACTATAATCTTCTCACCGCCCCAGGCATAGTCAGTGTAACCCAGTACCGGTTCTGATAATTTATCAAGATTATTTAACTGGAAATTATGTACGAAGGCTTTTCCAATAACAGGAAAATGTTTAGGTTGAACACTGATAGCCATCCCTAAATTTTTAACCGCTTCACCTAAAATCATTCTGGACTTAATAATTTCTATTTCGGCTTGAATAGGCACATTGCTATCCATTAATTCAGACATTGGCCCTAAGGCATTTAAAGCTTGTCCACTTTCTTCCACTTGCAGCATTGCATCCGCTTTATAGATAGGTGTTATCAGTAAGACTTTCGCTATACCAATCAATAAAACAATAACCGTTATGCCAATAATAAGCCATTTACTTTCGATTAAAACCGCTATTAATTCACCTAAATCAATATCTTCATCCTTATCAGCTGAATTATTATGTGCGTCGCTGTTTAAAAAATCATTGGCCATATTATTTAACTAAACTGCGTATTGATTGTGCCAAACCAATGGTTGGCTGAACTTGACCAATAATTTGATTCCAACGGATACCTTCAGCTCGATCTAAATACACAACATCTCGAGGCTGTAGTGGAAAACGATCGGCAAGTATTAAAGCATCAGGAGATTTTGCATCTAAATGAAAAATTTCTGGCTTACCGAGTCCACCACGAAACACAAAAATTCGTGCTGGGTCAGAGGTTTCTTGATTAGGGCCGCCCGCTTCACTAATTGCTTCAGTTAAGGTCATGCGTCCTTTATTCATATAAATTGGTTTCCCTGAGCCACCTGCATCACCCAGTACAAAAATTTTATTAAATTCTCTATCAGGTATATTCAAGACGTCGCCATGTTTAAGTAACACATTTTGACTCATGTCTCCGCCTTCATAGAGTGCCAATAAATTAATGCTATAGATTTTTCCTTCACGTGTCAGACTGATATTACGCTGGTCAGCCTCAGTAGTCACCCCACCAGAGCCATTAATCGCCTCTAATACTGTTAATGGAATATCTTTAACCAATTGAATACCAGGTGATTTTACTTCGCCAACGATATAGGCTCTCTGACTACGATAAGACCCCATACGCACATCTAGTTGCACCCGCTCTATATATTTAGATAATTTTTGCGTTAATTCTTCACGAATCGCTTCTACTGTGCGTCCGGCAGCTTGAACAACCCCCACATAAGGAAAGAAAAAGGAGCCATCTTCACCAACCATGGTTCCTGATTCAATAAATTGACTCGCAGGGGTAGTAATTTCTGGGTGATCCCAAACAACAATCTTTAGAATATCCCGTGGACCTACATGATATTGTCGATAACTTTTTTTCTCAGGAACATCTTTAAGTGCATTAGAGCCAATGCGATAATCAAAATAATGATTAGCAACGTTATCTTTACCTAAACTACTATTATTAATATCTTTTTCTAAATCAATAATGAATTGAGCTGTAATAGTCTTTATATTTAGTGATTTTAAAAGTGTCTCATTATTTTCTGTCACCGGCATTGATATGCTAGATTCATCGGAAAAGGGATCCATATGCATCCCTGGCACAACAGAACAACCATTAATACTAGAAATAATAAATGCTGCTAACGCTATTTTTTGAGAATTTTTTTCGGTAAATATAGTCATTATTTCTTGTATTCAAAAAACCATTAAAATCTAACTCTAGTTAGCGACAGCAATCGATATATCTAAAATTTTTTAATCCATTGACCAAGGCCTAGTTCAATTAACTGTAAAGAATTTTCAAAATGTGCTAGGTCTTTTTTATAAGGATCCGGTATATCAAAACCACTCCATTCACCTACTCTAAATATTTTACCTTTTGCACTCATCTCTTTAGAAGTAATAATATCTTGCTGAACCTGATCCATGACTAAAATAATATCTGCGGCTATAATCATTTCAGTATTTAATTGACAGGCAATATAACTAGATATATCAATGCCTTTGTTTAACATTAGTTCACATGCTAATTTATCAGGTGTTTGACCTACTAAGGCACTTAAACCTGCTGATCTAATGGTATAACTAGCATTATCTTTAAAAGCATCTACAAATAAACCTTGAGCCATCGGGCTACGACAAATATTACCAATACAAACGATAAGAATATTATTAAACATGGCAATCTTTAATCTCTACACTATTCATATACTACTTTTTTATTTTGCACTGAATACCGCACTCTAGCACTGATAACGACCCATTTATAATACACATAAAATAACAGTAAAAATAAATAAAACATCAACCACTCAGGCACATCAAAAATAACATCGCTTACAATACCAACAGCACCAAAAATAAAGCATAACAACGACATAATCATAACAGTTTGATTAACACTATAGCCGGCTAAAGGTAATATATGGTGTAAATGTTCTCTATCTGCAGAAAAAGGACATGAGCCTTTTTTTAATCGACGTAATATCACTGCTACAGCATCTACTAGTGGTAGTGCCATAATCCATAGTGCAGTTACTGGATTAATAGCATTTATCTCTGCTTGTGATATTAAAACAACTAAATAACTAATAGAAAATCCTATTAGCATACTGCCGGTATCACCTAGAAATATAACCGCGTGCTGTCTTTTAAATAGGCGTAAATTAAAAGCTAAAAAAGCCATAATAGAGGAAATCAATATAAGACATAGCATCATAATATTTTCATTTCCAAAGCTACTTAGTAATATCAAGCTCAATATAATAACCGCTAAACTTCCAGCTAATCCATCGATACCATCCATCATATTGAAAGCATTAATACCACCAACAACTGCAAAGATCGTAAATATCGTTGAAAACTGCCCTAATTGTAGTTCGCCAAATCCGAATATATCACCCAAACTGGTTATTTTTACCCCGCCCTCATAAATAATAATAAGAACTGCAATAATTTCCGTTGATAACCTTATTTTAAAACTAATGTTTTTATAATCATCTAAAATACCAGAGATAACAATTAATGTTGCAGCTGATAAATAAGCATAATTACTTATAGGTAGCCAATAAGCCATTATCATTAGGCAAAAATAAAGACTAACCCCACCTATCAATGGAATTTCACCACTATGTTGTTTCCTACTACAAGGCTGGTCAATTAGCCTCATCTTTATAGCAATGGGATAACAGACTAAAATAACCAGAACAGTAATAAAGAATGAATCTATAATTAGGTTACTCATTTGTCATAACTATTTATTTTTATTTAAGTAAATGAAAAAACGAACTAGCATAAATTAGTCTTTAGCCTGTTCCTCCGCTCTATTTCTACGTGCCACCATCGGGTCTATAATTAAATTTCTATAAATCTCGACCCTATCATTTGCTTGCAATATTTTTGTCATTGGAAAAATTTGACCAAAAATACCGACTTTTTGCTTATTGATATCAATTTCTAGAAAAGCATTTAAAATTCCTGATGCTTCTATAGCATCTTTAATACTACAACTCTCATTAACCTCTAAGGTGATGATTTTTTGCTGCTCTGCTAAAGCATAAGCCACTTCTACTTTTATCATATAAATATGCTCTATACTCTGAAGAACATCACATAACGCCTAATCAACAACAAAAATCTTTTATTTTCAATTAGTTTGAGCCTATACCTATTTCACTCTCTAAGAGTTATCGACCACCTAAAGCATTTATTGAATAAAAAATTTCATCTATCAATAAAAAAGGCGTTCTGCTTACGCAAGAACGCCTTTTTGTATCGCTGAATAATAACCATTACTCTATCTACAGTACACAACCTTTGCCCGTTCAGTAAATGAAGTCACCATCGTGTTACAAATTTGATTAAACACCGAGCCAAAAGCAAAATTTGCTAATACACCGTTAATTTCAAATTCTAAATCTAGCGATATTTTACTGGCATCTTCACGCAACGCCGAGAATGTCCATTGCCCTTCTAAAGATGAAAAAGGGCCTTCCAGCAAAGACATGCGAATTTTATTTTTTTCATTAATATTACGTGTCGCAAAAGCCTTATTAAAGCCCCCTTTCGCAATTTGTAATTCAGCCTCAACAATATTATCTTCACGCTTAATAATACGACTACCCTGACACCAAGGTAAGAATTCAGGATAACGCTCAATATTATCGACTAATTCAAACATCTGTTGTGCAGAATATTTAACTAATGCACTTTTTGCAACCGTGGTCATTAGCCAAAAACTCCTAATACGTTCAAAAATACGATAAAAACCGCCGCTGGAGCGATGTAACTCACTAAAAACTTCCAAACAACATAATGCTGTGGATTTTCTAAGGCTAATTCAGCTTCACTATGCTGTTTTAACATTACTCGCCCTGCAAACAAGGCAATAAACAGTCCACCTAATGGCAACATAATATTCGCTGTTAAATAATCCAATAATTCAAAAAAGTTCAAACCGAATAATGTTGTGGCTCCTTCATTAAATGAAAACACCGTGCCTAAACCTAAAACCCAAACGGCAGCCCCCATAACAATACTTGCTTGTTGACGCTTCACTTCAAAACGCTCAACCCACCAAGCAACTGCAGGCTCAATTAATGAAATAGCAGAAGATAAGGCGGCGAAAACTAATAGCACAAAGAACAACACGCCAAATAACCAACCACCGGTCATATTACCGAATGCAAACGGTAAAGTTTGGAAAATTAATCCCGGACCTGATGCCACTTCTAAGCCATTTGCAAATACAATTGGAAAAATAGCCAAGCCAGCTAATAAGGCGACCAAGGTATCTGCACCTGCAATTAATATACTGGTTTTAGCAATCGAAATATCTTTAGGTAAATAAGAGCCGTAGACCATAATTGCCCCCATGCCCAAACTTAAGGTAAAAAAAGCATGCCCCATTGCAATTAACACACTATCGGCTGTCATTTCACTAAAATCTGGCTTAAATAAAAACTCAAACCCTTGCTGATAACCATCGGTGGTCATCGCATAAGCCACTAACAACAATAATAAAATAAATAAACTTGGCATTAAAAAACGCACTGTTTTTTCCAATCCACCGGCCACACCTTTTGACACAATATACATCGTCGCAATAACAAACACGGTATGCCAAAAAATTTGTTGCACTGGGCTATGTTGTAAATCAGTAAATAAGCTATT
>CAJVYO010000058.1 GCA_913009515.1 uncultured Methylococcaceae bacterium | reverse complement strand
TTTAGCCTACTGTTTTAAAAGGTAGACTAAAGTCTACGCCCCATAAAAAATACGATTTTCAATATGGTTGGGGTTTAGTAAGCCTAAAATCTTATGTATTGAAAGCTTATGCTACTAACAAGGTCTGTAGTTCTTCAACCATGGCTTCAAATTCAAATTTTTCAACGCGAATTAATAAAATCTCAGCCAAATCTAAATTTTCTGTTTTAATCTGATTAATCATTTTTAAACTTTGCTCAATATCTAAACTTTCTAAGGCATCTAATAAATCTTGTTTGATAGTTTCAGGTAATTCATTTAAGGCCTGCCCACATTCTAATAAAGAAATACTGAGCTTATTTTCTTTATCCTTGTTATTTTTACTACCTTTATAAAGATATTCAACATTGAGATAATATGCCATACAATCAAAAATTTCATTATCTCGATAAGGTTTATGCAAAATTTCATCAACACCTACTGCTAAAAGTTCAGCATGTTCTTCTTCAAACACTGATGCTGTCACGGCGACAATAACCACATCATGCCCCTGCGGCAAAGCTCTAATTCTACGTGTTGCTGCCATACCATCCATAACAGGCATTCGCTTATCCATCCAAATGAAGTCAGGGTTCCAATTTTGAAACATAGCAACCGCCTCTTCACCATTTTCAGCTTCTGCAACGGTAAATCCAGCTGAACGTAATAAACGCACTAATAATAAACGGTTTTCTAGTTGATCTTCAACAATTAAAATACGCTTTTTAGTTCCTTCACCGATAACGGTCATTACTTTTTTATCGACTGTTATTTGGGTATTTTCTGAACGTTCAAAACATTCAACAGGCAGTTCAAATGAAAATGTAGAGCCTTCGCCTACTTGACTATTGACCGTAAGATGACCTTTCATTAGCTCAATGTATTTTTTGGTAATGGCCAAACCTAGTCCGGTTCCGTTTTGCATCGTTTGATCACCCACTTGCATAAAGGCATTAAAAATAATGGATAATTCTTCTTCGGAAATACCAATTCCAGTATCAGTCACATCGAAACAGAGATTTTTATAGTGTTTATCTGAATGCTCATTGATGTCTATTTTTAAGGTAATGGAACCCGTTTCTGTACACTTTATTGCATTACTAATCAAATTTATTAAAACTTGTTTTAATTTTCCGGCATCACAACGTATATCTTTATCATATTGAAAATCAGGGAAAATAATAAGCTTCAATGCTTTCTTCTCGGCTCGATTAGACATCATATCCATGACTTCATAAATCATCACCTCTAAATTCACTAATGTATATTCTAATGAAGCATGACCGGCTTCGATTTTAGCCATATCTAAAATATCATTGATTAAATTTAATAAATGGTTGCCACTTTTATTGATAATCCGAATATCTTCCCGTTGATCTACGGTTAAGTTTTCATCATCCTGTAATAATTCTGAAAAGCCTAGTACTGCATTCATAGGGGTTCGTAATTCATGACTCATATTAGATAAAAAAATACTTTTGGCATGATTGGCTGCTTCGGCCTCATCTTTAGAAATTTCTAACGCTTGTGCTAAGGCAAGTAGATTTTCATTGCTATCCTCTAAATCCTGCGTACGTCTAGTGACCTTTAATTCCAGCGTTTGATTTAAAATTAATAAAGATTTTTTTGACTCAATCAGTTCGCCTAACGCAATATCGCGTTCTTTTTCACGTAATTTAATAGCGTAGCGTAAGCTTTCTAAGCCCCGTGCTAAGACACCTATTTCATCCTGTTTATCTAAAGAGACTAAAGGATGATGCTTACCAGCTTCTAATGCCTCTACCGACATTACAATAGAACGTAAGGGGCTTACGATAATCTTCATTAACATCATCCACAGCACTATTCCAGTGATACAGCTAGAAATTAACGTATTGATAATTATTTTATTGAGTGAATTCTGTAATTGCTGAATAATATCTTTATCATCAATATATAAGGTTAGTTGACCAATTTCTTCACCTGCTCGTACTACCGCATTATGAAAATGTGTAAATTCAGCGTTATTTTCAAGCATTTCGGCTTTTTTAGGACTTAAATAGATGCTTCCCGTTGTATTATGGATTTTAGCAACTCTTAGTCCGTCAGCACCTGTTACTACCATGCCGTATACACGATTATCTAGCATTTCTGTATTGATAATATCATCAATCCAAAGTTCATCTAATTCCCATAAGGGTAAAATGAGATTTTTAGATAAACGATGACTTTTACGTAAACTATCCGTTTTTAACTCGGTATATAATTCGAGTTGTTTTTGTTGGAAATCATAAAAAACTGAAATTCCTACTAATATTGTAATTAATAAGAATAAATTAATCATAATTTTAGTTTTAATACTTTTCATAAAATTTTATTCCATTCGACCAAAATTATAAAGCCGTTCAAAACGCTGTAGTTTTTTTAACCAGCCTGCGGGTAGTCCTTTTTTACCATAGTATTTTTCAATAATCTTTTGGTAACGACCTTGCTCAATAATATGTTGTAAGGCTTGTTTATATTGTCGGGCAATATATTGAGCATTAGGTAAATTCTCATTAATCATAATCGCAATAGGCGCAATCGTATTAGGAATCCGAATCTCTTTAAAATTAGTGGCTAATTCAGGGTATAGACGATTGATGGTTAATTTAGAGACTAAATCAATTTCTAATCCTAAATCAATACGGCCTAATTTAAGTTTCTTAACAATAGATGCGTGACTATAACTACTCTCAAATTGAATGCCTAAATCTTCAAAAGTGGCTTTATCTAATAAAGTGCCTTTTAAAATACCTATTTTATAGTGCTTAAGGTCCGCTAGTGTAGAAAATTGAATAGGCTGTTCTATAAAGTTGGGTTCATAATAATAAAAAACCGCCTCATATAACGCAATAGGTAAAATATAGGCAAAATCTTGCTGTTCGATATAAAAACGAGGATTACCTAAATCGTTATTCTCGGTGTCTTCAATTAAACGTTTTAACGGCTTAAATTCGATTTTAGTTTCTAAACCTGCCTGCTCAGACATTGCTTGTAAGATTTCACCACACATCCCCTGATGGGGTAATGATGTTGACCAAAAAGGCGGGCTTTCATTTGCACCAAAAAAAATAACGTCCGCAACAATAATTGTTGGGTTTAATAATAATCCTAATAAAAAAACGTATATTTTAGCCATTATTGCTTTGTTAAACCCTATCCATATTGAAAATCGTATTTTGTGTGGGACGTAGACTTTAGTCTACCTTTTAAAATAGTAGGCTAAAGCCTACGCCCCAATATCGCATTTTTAAAAACTACGTATCCCTAAGTAGATTGGGTTTATAATTATTCATGCCCCAAATGCTTTTTAACCAACGCTTCAAATAAGCCATTTTCCTTTATTTTCTGCAAACCTGCTTTAAACTTCTTTGCCGATTCAATTCCTTTTGGATGCTGATTATTAAACACAACGCCCAATAAAATTGTTCCTATGCTTGGCTCTAATCTCACCATGGTATTATTTTCATTAAAACGATTAATCGTCTCTGCAGTCACACGCATAAAATCTAATTTTTGTAATTCTAATTGCGTCAGCAAACTTTTTAAACGCCCATATTTAACAATAATCCCCGCTTCTTTATATGTACTCACATTATTACCTTTATAAGTGCCATAATGCATACCGCTAAAAATACTTAGATTACCTTCCCAGTGTAAACCTTCAGGAAATCGCTGGGAATTATAAATATAAAATTCATCAACAGATAGTATGGGAATAAAGTCTGCTTTCGTCTTATTCGCTTTATTAAAATCAAAATTATAGCCTATCACCGCTAAAACATTTTCTTCGCTGAAATAATATTTGACCATATTTTTAGAGGGTAAAATCATAATGTCAGCACTTATATTTTCTTTCTTCAATACCGCATTGACAATATCAGCAATGACGCCATTTTCAATTTCATCATGACTAATATAAGGCGGAAAATCCATCCCATAAATATATTCCGTATTATCCGTAAATAAACTGGGTGCAACACGTGGACCTGTCGCAACGCTCTGAGTTGAAATCAATCCGACATTTAATAATGTTAGCCAATAAATAATTTTTTTCAAACCTAGTGTAAACATAACCGGTTCCTTCTAATTAATCTGCAATCGCAGAGGTAGATAATGCAGTAATGCTATCCCATAAACCAAAGTGTGCACCGAATGGTGAGGTTTGTGATAAAAATATAGTGACGGTTTCTTCGGTGGGATTAACACTAAAACGTGTTGAGTAATAACCTGCCCATTCAAAAACGCCTTTATCACCACTATCAACATTGTGTTGTCTATCTTGTTGAATTGCAAAGCCTAAACCAAACTTCCAGCCTTTGCTGTGTAATAATTCTGCATCATGATGACCAATATGATTGGTTGCGGTCATTAATTCAACTGTTTTACGACTTAATAATCGCGTGCCGTCTAATTTACCTTGATTTAATAACATCTGGGCAAATCTAAAATAATCATAGGCTGTCGATAATACGCTCGCCCCACCTGATAAATATTTTCCAGAGGTTTGCTCGCCATCGCTTGGACATAAGGCTAAATCACCATCAATTAAAGGTGCGTTGACTCGTTTTAAACTGCCTTTCCAGTCTGAATTCCAATCTGCCGATAAGCGTGACAATTTATTTTTAGGGAGATAAAAATGGCTATCTTGCATTTTTAAAGGTTCAAAAATGTTTGTTTTTACAAAATTATCAAATTTTTGCCCTGATATGACTTCAATTAAATACCCTAAAACATCAACTGACAATCCATATTCCCATGCTTCGCCAGGTTGCGAATAAAGTGGTAATTTTGCTAAACGCTTCACCATATCACCAATAGATTCATCTGGACGACAGAATCCATCTGTAATCCCAGCATCACGATAAAAACTAACTACTTGTTCACGTTTCGGATTGGGAAACCAGCCGGTAGAGGCTAAATAAAGAATGCCTGACTGATGTGTAAGTAAATCATGTATGGTCACATCACGTTTAACAGGGACTAACTTATACGGAAATTGACTGCCTTTAGGTAGCATTTCAATAACCTTTTGACCTTTAAATTCAGGAATATATTTTGAGACCGGATCCGATAATAATAATTTTCCTTGCTCGTATAAAAGCATCACTGCAACGCTGGTAATCGGTTTAGTCATCGATACAATTCTAAAAATTGTATCGGCACGCATAGGTTTGTCGGTATCTGCCATGCCAGAAGGCTGTAAATAAGCGATCTTACCTTTACGGGCAATTAAAGTAACGGCTCCTGCAATTTTGTTATCACTAATATGTTGATTAATTAATGTATCGAGCCGTTTTAAGCGTTGCGTTGATAAACCCACTATTTCAGGTTTCACTAATTCAATACTCAATACCATCTGACTGCAGAAAATGGCTAATACACTTAAAATACCTGTTAATTTTTGCATCTACCTAACCTTTATATTTTTCTTTTATCAATAAAAACTTATCTAGTGATGTAAAAAATAAATCAATTAATTGAGGGTCAAAATGCTGCCCGCGTTGCTCTTTTAAAAAATCTAATACCTTTGCTTGTGGCCATGCTGCTTTATAACAGCGTGAATGATTTAAAGCATCAAATACATCTGCAACCGCAACAATACGGGCAACAAAACTAATTTCTTCCCCTTTTAAGCCTTGAGGATAACCACTGCCATCCCATTTTTCATGATGTTGATGTGCAATGACGGCGGCCATTTTCAATAACTCTGTACGAGAAGCGGATAGCATTTTATAGCCTAAATCGCTATGACTTTTCATTACCTGCCATTCCTCGGCCGTTAATTTCCCTGGCTTATTTAAAATATGATCTGCAATTGCTACTTTACCAATATCATGCATCGGTGATGCCTGTTTTATCTGCTCTGCTTCCTCACTTCCCGCTAAAGTCGCCAATAAATAACTATACTCTGCCACACGTTTGACATGCAAACCGGTTTCAAGCGAACGCGTTTCACAAATTTCACCCATGGTAAAAATAACTTCTCGCTGCGTATCAATAATATCCTGAGATAAACGCTCTACGTCCTTTATACCTTGATTAACTTGCTCCTGCATATGATCTTGGTAAGATTTTAATTTTAAATGCGTTTCAACACGGGCTTTCACTTCTTCAAATTGAAAAGGCTTATTAATATAATCATCGCCTCCCATTTTAAATGCTTTAACTTTATCCTTCATGTCACTTAATGCACTAATAAATAAGATGGGAATATGTTTTGTTTTAGAATCTTCTTTTAATAGACGACACACCTCATACCCATTCATGCCAGGCATTTGTATATCTAATAAAATTAAATCTGGAAGTTGTTTGTCAATGGCTTTTAAAGCGGCCTCACCACTCAATGCAGGGCGTATTTTATAGCCTTCATTACACAATATATTAACTAATAGTTGTAAATTTTCTAATACATCATCAACCACTAAAATATTAGTTTGTTGTTTAGTTTTCATTTAAAATCTCTTCTTTTATGGGGTGAGGAAGTAGGCTTTATTTATCATTAAATACTTAGCGTTTTGACAGATGTTTATTATAAACCCCAGTCATATTGAAAATCGTATTTTTTATGGGGCGTAGACTTTAGTCTACCTTTTAAAATAGTAGGCTAAAGCCTACGCCCCAATATCGCATTTTCAAATACTGAGAAATCAGTAGAATAGCGGCAACTCTTAAATAACACATATCCAGCCTCCAACTAGATTGTACGAGTTTTCTATCATGCGTATTAGCTAAATCCAAACTAGCTATCACGCATTTTTTTTGTCTAAAATTTTTACTTGATTTTATATCGATAATGCGTTAATCATTGACAGCAAGGGCTATTTAGCCGTATAATTGTTAATTAATTTTGATTTTTATGCTCTGAATGCAAGGCAGACAGGGTAATCAGGGGCGTAAGCTCCTTTTTTATGGAAGCGATAAAATGAGTCATACTTTATATGAAGCGAATGCACAACGCGTTCACCGTTGCGAACTTGCAGTACCCGGTTCGAGCCCTGAAATGTTTGAAAAAGCCTTAAAAAGTGGCGTTGATGTTATTTTTCTTGATCTTGAAGATGCCGTCGCTCCCGATGATAAATTACAAGCACGTAAAAATGTCATTAAAGCGATTAATGAATTAGATTGGGCTGGACATGGCATTACGGTTTCTATTCGTATTAATGGTTTAGATACGCAATATATGGTGCGTGATGTTGTGGATTTAGTTGAGCAATGTGGCGAAAAAATTGATACGATTTTGATTCCTAAAGTCGGTGTATACAGTGATGTTTACATGGTGGAATCAATGTTAAATCAGCTAGAAATGCAACAAGGCATGACCAAGAAAATTGGGATTGAATGCTTGATTGAAACCGCATTAGGCATGGCGAATGTCGAAGATATTGCGAAACAAGGTAATATCGGCGGACGTTTAGAAGCTTTACATTTTGGTGTAGCAGATTATGCAGCGAGTAACCGTGCAAGAACCACCAATATTGGGGGTTTAAACCCTGATTATCCTGGTGATCAATGGCATTTTGCGATTAGTCGTATGACGGTTGCGTGTCGTGCGTATGGTTTACGAGCGATTGATGGCCCTTTTGGCGATATTAAAGATCCTGATGGCTTTAAGGATGCGGCACGTCGTGCAGCGGCGTTAGGCTGCGAAGGTAAATGGGCAATTCATCCGAGTCAAATTGCATTAGCAAATGAAGTGTTTACACCGCCAGCGTCAGAAGTGGATAAAGCAAAACGAATTTTAGTAGCCTTAAAAGAAGCCGCCGCCCAAGGAAAAGGTGCAGCAGCATTAGATGGACGTTTAATTGATGCGGCTTCTGAAAAGATGGCAAATAATGTTGTGAAAACAGCAGAAGCGATTGCTGCAAAAGTATAATCATAAAGTTTAAGTACAATTAGTTAAAGAAAAGGTCGCTTTGTGCGACTTTTTTTTTCATTTTCATTTAGTTTAACGGGAGGTGCTATGGATATTCATGAGTATCAAGCAAAAGAAATTTTAGAAGGCTATGGCGTCAAAATTGCAGAAGGCGGTTTGGCATATAGTCCAGAAGATGCAATACAACGTGCCAGAGAAATTGGTGGTAGTGTGTGGGCGGTAAAAGCTCAAATTCATTCTGGCGCACGCGGTAAAGCGGGTGGCGTTAAAATTTGTTTTTCGCATGAGGAAGTTGAAGCAGCGGCTGAATCGATGTTGGGTAAACGTTTAGTTACGCATCAAACAGGCCCTGAAGGCAAAGTGTGTTCACGTTTATATATTGAAGCCGGCACGGATATTGAAAAAGAACTGTATTTTAGTTTCTTAGTCGATAGAACGCATGAACGTATCGTGATGGTGGGTTCTGCTGAAGGCGGTATGGAAATTGAAGACCTCGCTGAAAATAGCCCTGAAAAGATTAAAAAAATTCATATTGACCCAGCGGTAGGTTTATTGGATTTCCAAGCACGGGAAATGGCGTTTGAGCTAGGTTTAGATGCCACACAAATTAGCCATGCGGTTAAATTTATTTCCGGTTGTTACCGTGCCATGCGTGATTTAGATGCGAATATGCTGGAAATTAATCCGTTAGTGGTCACTAAAGCAGGCGAATTAATTACCTTAGATGCCAAGATGGGCTTTGATGATAATGCCTTATTTCGTCGTCAAAAAGTGGCTGAATTACGTGATAAAAGCCAAGAGCATCCACAAGAAATGGCGGCGGCGGATAGAGGCTTAAGCTATG
>CAJVYO010000057.1 GCA_913009515.1 uncultured Methylococcaceae bacterium | reverse complement strand
CGATCTACCACACCCCAATCTGATTTAAATATCAGCGTACCTTATAATGCAGATAGTATTCAACAAACACTGATACCAACCCGTGAAGCCGAAATTATCGCCATTGATAAAATTGCGGAACGCACCTTACAATTAACCTTACAGTTAGCCGAAGACCCTGAAACAGGACTTGCGTTTGAATTTGAATCCGGGCAATTTGTTGAACTAGAAATACCTCAAAGTGACTTACAGCGTGCCTATTCCATTGCTAATGTCAGCAATTGGGAAGGACGCTTAGAATTTCTAATTCGTTTACAGCCTAACGGTCAATTCTGTGATTTTTTAGAACATGCGACTATTGGCCAGACTTTATTAGTACACGCGCCCTCCGGCTCATTTGTTATCGACAAACAAAGCACCCGCCCCCGTTGTTTTATCGCTGGCGGCACCGGTTTAGCCCCTTTTATGTCGATGTTACGCCATATGGCAGAATGGAGTGAAGACCACCCCACTCATCTAATTTTAGGCGTGAATACAGAAGCTGAAATTTTTTGCGAAGCAGAACTCACTCAATTACAAGCAAGTTTACCCCAGCTCAGTGTTGAAATTTGTGTTTGGAAGCCCGAAAATAATTGGCAAGGTTTTATTGGTACGCCTGTGGATGCCTTTAATGCCTATTTAGCTAAAAATGAAATAGAGTGCGACCTTTATCTTTGCGGCCCACCAGTATTAGTTGAATTTTCAATGCAAGCGGCTAAAACAGCCGGTATACCTGATAATCATATTTACAGTGAGCGTTTCGCTTAATGTCCTTTGGGCTTCTCTTATAAGTTGGGAAGCCCAAACACGATTATAAATTATTAAAGCTAATCACTCGCAGTAACACGCACAATTTCTTCGATAGTGGTTAAGCCCTGCAAGGCCTTTCTAAAGCCATCAAAACGCATATCACGATAACCATGTGCTAAAGCATAACGACGAATGTCATTATAACTTTTACCTTGAATAATCATTTCTCTAAAATTTAGGTCGATATGTAAATACTCGTGTATCCCTACACGTCCTTTATAGCCTGTACCACCACACTTAGCACACCCTTTAGCACGATATATCATCGGTAATTTGGTGTCAGCCTTCCAAGAAAAATAGAGTTGTAAATCTTCCGCTTTGGCTTGAACTTGTTCTTTACAATCTTGACACACACGGCGGGGTAAACGCTGTGCTAATACACCCGATAAAGAAGGTGCAATCACATACGGTGCGACACCCATTTCTGATAGCCGTGTAACCGCTTGCAAAGCATTATTAGTATGCAAGGTGCTTAATACAATATGTCCTGTTAAAGCCGCTTCAGCAGCAATATTAGCGGTTTCTGAATCACGAATTTCACCGACTAAAATCACATCCGGATCTTGACGCAATACAGATTTTAAAATCGTGGCAAAAGTACGCCCTGCTTTTATATTTACCTGTGTCTGGGTGAAATTAAACATTTCATATTCCACCGGATCTTCTACGGTTAGAATTTTGCTTTCAGGTGAATCTATGTGATTAAGTGCCGCATATAAGGTCGTTGATTTTCCAGAACCGGTCGGCCCTGTCACCAAAATTAATCCATTAGGTTTGGCTAAAACATCCGTAAAACCTTTATGAATTTCAGGTGAAATATTCAGTTTTTCTAAATCCAGAGTAACACTGCCAAATAAAGAACCTAATAAACGCATGACCACCGTTTCCCCATAAATAGTGGGTAAGGTTGAAACACGAATATCAATTTTCTTTAACGAAGTTGCAAACGAAATTCGCCCATCTTGAGGTTTTCGGCGTTCACTAATATCCAAACTAGCAATAATTTTATAGCGTGACACTAACACACGACTAATCGTCTGCGGTAAAGTAAAGCGAGTCTGTAAAATACCATCAGAACGGAAACGAATAATACAACTATGCTCTTTAGGTTCTATATGTATATCAGAAGCGCCATCCTTTAAAGCCAGCATAATAATACTGTCAGCAATCGTTATTATTTCCGATAATTCACTGCTTTTCTCATCAGTAATACGATCTAAAATTCCCAAATCAAAGGCTTTAAAAACATCATTTATGTCTTTATCCGTTTGATAATAAACCGCAATAGCCGTTTCAATTTCACCTTTAAATGAAAATAGAAAATCAACCTCACCTAAAATTTGCTCAATTTCCCGACGTGCAATGCTATCACTGGGATCAGCCATCACTAAAGTAATAGAACTACCAAATTGATACACCGGAATAGCTTGATATTTCTCGGCAATTTTCTGAGGTAACTTAATCACAATATCGGATTGAAACAGCGTTTTTTCTAAATCCATATAAGCACAATTAAAATGATCACCTAATATCATGCCCGCATCATAACGAGTTATTAATCTATTTTTAATACATAAATTAGTAAATTTTTCGGCATTGTAGCTGGCTTCGCTTACTAAATTATTAAGCTCGTTTTCATCTACCGGTAATTTGTTACGAAATTGCGCCAAAAGTTCATTATTTAATCGCATATTAAAAACCTTTTATTCAAGTGTACGCACATTATTTTTTACGTTTTTTCAATAATGCTTTAATGTCTGCCTGACTCATTTTTTTACCTTTTATGGCTGTATCACTTTTTTGCTCTTGTAACCCCAATAAATCCAATAATTCATTTAAATTTGCTTTATTATCATCAGCTGCAGTTACTGGTGTAGACTTAACTACCGCGCCTTGCTCTGCAACTGATGCTTCTTTTAAGTTACAACCACATCCTGAACAATGTAAAAAAATTGGCAAGCCAACCTGTCCACATTGTGGACATGCAATACGCTCTAAAGCTTCACCGCAAATCACACAATAACGGTGGGTAAAGGGATTACTGTGTCCGCAATCAGCCATGTTTTAACCTGCTTTTAAATCCGCCACATAATCTGCCCATGATTCTTTAATTTCACTGGCAATTTCATCTGGCGGATTACTTTTTAATAAGAAATTACGGGCACCATTCTCAATACATTGCTGAATCATGTCTCCAGAATCTAATGAGGTCAACATAATCACTAATGCCTTAGGATTTAATTTTATAATTTGTATTAAGGCTTCCATACCATCCATATGTGGCATATTAATGTCCATTAATACTAGGTGTGGTTTGTATAATTTATAGTTTTTTACCGCTATTTCACCATTCTCAGCCTCGGTTACCACTTCCGCTCCGATGCTTTCAATAATACTTCTCAGAAAGCCACGAATTGATTTTTGGTCATCCACAATCATGACTTGAATTTTTTTACCCATAATTCCCTACTACTTTGATTTATCCTAAAATTGATAAAATATTGCTGAATTTCATGCATTATCAAGCTTAATGCTTGTTCAGCTAACAAAATTTTTTATAAGTATACCGCTTTAATCGCATTTCTGCCGCACTCTTTATATTGAGGCTTCCTGTTACCAGCAGTGACTTTGATGTTTATTGAGAATTTTACAAAGAAATCAAAATAGAAAAATTAACTCGATTTCATTGCATGAAAGAAACTACAATCACCTTCTTTCACTGCCCTCACCTAAAAAATATTAATTAACTGATTTTTAATATTCGTTTCTCACGTTATTCTAATAATAGGCGATATCCCTTATTTTTTATTTTCAATAAGGGATATCACCTAAAAAATAATTTTAAATACTGATTATTAGCCACTTTCTAACAAACAAACCTTTTATATAATCAATATTCATGCCAATAGTCGCGGCAAATTGTCACGCGTCAATATGCCACATTTTCATTTAATTTAACCCTCGCTAAACTATGTCCAAGCTTTAAAACATTTTATGTATTCACAAGCCTTCCTACTTAATACGCTCTTTTTTCAAAGGGCGTATCTTTTTTTATCCTTAATCTTAATCCTGATAATCAAGCAACCACTGCTGAACTAATACTTTCAAAGTATCTCTATGCTTTGCATTTAAAGACGCCGTATCAAAACGATATTGATAATGAAGTATTACAATATCCAATAATGGCTTATTATTTAGCCGCTTCGCCCACACATAAATACTTTCATTGTTTAATCGAGCTTGCTCTGTCTGGGATAGCATCTTATCAATGGTATATAGCTCTGAATCCATGCCAAAATAATCAATCGACAATTCAAACTCATTTAATGCCTTAAGTTTTGTCTTTAAAAATTGTTTACGGGCCTTATATAATCGTCCACCAATAAAAATCATCACTAAAAATAACGCACTCACGATTAATCTATTTTGATGACTGTTTTCTTTAGATAAGGCTTGCTGGTAACGCCATTGCTTATAATTAAAATATAGTGATGAAAATAAATCATACACCGGCTCCCAAATACTCGCCTCATCTTCTTCCAACTCTAACCATTGTGAAGGCGTTGCATCCACTGCTTGCCAAACACCGTTAATATAAGCAATTGACCAAGCATGAGCATGCCGACGACGCACAATATAAAGCTGCTCTAAAGCACTATATTCCTGCATCGCATAGCCATTAGCTAAACGAGCGGGAATACCATAACTACGCAGTAAAAACGTACTCGCGACGGCAAAATATTCGCAATGCCCTGCTTTACGTTGCAACATAAAGGTTTCTAATGCGGTATCAGCATTGCTTTCATTACCTAAAAATAAACTGTAATAATAATGCTGCTGAAAAAACTGTTTAATCCCTTGTGCAATCTGTTGTTTAGATTCACCGTCCAATTTTAACTGTTGCTTAATCTCATTAATCCAATGCTGATGTTGCTCGGGGATATGCAAATCAAATTCACGCACGCTGCCTTTCGCTTGCCCGGTGTAATTCACTTTAAAATTAACATAATCAGGGGCATCAGTTAATTTCACCGCGCCAAAAGCTGTAAACTGTAAAGTGCCGCCTTCTAAGCCTAAAATAGAAACCGTTCCTGCTGGTAATGCAAGCATTGTAGAGCGTTTACGTGATTGAAAAACCTCAAGTTGCTGACTTTTTTTCGGTTCATCTGGCATTAAAAAAGGACTGTCAGCGGTAAAAATACGCTCAGATGCCAGCCATGATTTGCCTAAATAACGATCATAACTTGCTTCCAATAACAGCAAAGGCTCGTTGGCTTTCACTCTAAATTCAATTTTATTGGATAATTTAAGATTACCGATATCACCAATTGATGTCATACTTCTAAACGGATCAGTTTCCCAGTCAGAAAACCATTCAACCGCCTGTTCTTCAACTATGCTGTGTAATGTCTGCAAACCTTTTTGCCCAGAAAATGCAATGACTGACGCTAACAACATAACACTCAGCCACACCATTTTAGAACTATTTTTTGAACGCCCTGCCCACAACAAAACTATCATCAACACACTACTGCCGACAAAATAACGCAATGAGCTATCATTCGATGCTCCAGCCGCCAATAAACAAATCGTGGTGTAAGGTATTTTAAAATCTAAATAACGAATCGGGGTTCGTTTACGCTGCGAATAAAATAAAATCCCCATAGGCAATAACTTATCAACGCTATACAGTTGAGCCAATAAAATCGGTAAAAAAATCAGCGGCAACCATTCTAATACGATAAAAACCGTTTGTTTTTCAGTATCAATCAACACCAGCATCAATAGCACCGCAACCACTGAAAGGCTAACAAAATCACCCACACGATAATATTGCTTAATCTTTAATGCCCAACGCCATGAAATTAGCCGACTCAGCACAATTGCCATCGACATAATGGCTATCGCAAGCCAATGGGCGTTCATCCAGCCCCAAAACCATAATGCCCCAAGAAGAATAATCATAAGTGAGCTAAATCATTGCCGAGTTGCTGATGATTAATCAAATAAAAATGCTCCGGTAAATTCTTTAACTCTGCTTTTATCACTGTACCATCATGAATGAGAAAAATAGCTAACGGCATTCCCTGTTGACTTAATAATTTAAAAAAATCTTGGCGTAACGTATCCCAATGCAACAGCACGCAAACTAGGCTACTACAACGCTCCAAATGTTCCATAACCGCAATTTTTAAGCGTGAAAATGATTCACTATCACTGGTTTGAACAGCGGCTAATATTTCCTGTAAATGCGGCAGATGGTCTACGCCTCGACCCGCCGTAAAATGATATGACTCACGCCCAACAAACATTAAATCTAATAATGCGTCATTTTGAGTGTCGGTCATGGCTAACGAAGCTGCCACTGAAACTGCCGCTTCAAAATATTCAGGCGCTAATTCTGCTCCATCAGTATCTAACAACAATGCTCTGCGTACAAAATATTCATCTTGATATTCTTTAACGATTAACTTGCCGTGACGAGCAAAGCTTTTCCAATGAATCTGATTTAAAGCATCACCTTGCCGATAATCTCGCAACGACATAAATTCAGCAGAATCTCCCACCGAATTTGCTAACGATACACCGCCTGATTGATATTGACGCTTACCCGACAAATCAAACGGCTTAACAGTATATCGTTTTGGTAACACCAAACAACGCTGGGCAGCAGGCGCAAAATATAAGCGTCGAAATAAACCCAATACATCAGGTTTCGCAATATACGCCCCTGAAAAATTTAAAACACCTCGCCTTAAAGGCGTACAACTTACTTTAAGCTGTGTTGCATTCTTAACCTCAATTAACGCAATCGGGTATTCTTCAACATAACTGCCCTTTTGCCAATAAAAATAACGTCGCCACACACGAAAACTTACACCCTGTTGATACCATGGCAAATGACTTTTATGATGAAAGTTAATCACCTCATCATAGCGTGGAAACACCGCGTGTAAATTTTCAATATACACTAAATCCGTATAGGCCTTTTTCGTTTCATTATTCAAGCTCACCACATAATTTAGCGGCTCACCGACCGTTGCATAACGGGGTAATTGTCGGGTAATACTCGCTTTAAAACGATTAATCACACTCGCTAATAATGCAATCACGAACAGTACCAGTAAAAACACAAATAATTGATAAGTATTACTGAGTTTAGTATTTACGCCAAAAACACCCGACATCACCAGCAAGATTAAGCACAAATGCCCTGTACGCGTAAAATGTAAACGCATCCACTGACTTATGATGAAAACGCGTCGATATAGGCTGAGTAATAAACGTTTAAACATGGCTAAGTTGGCACAACAACCGTAGCAATAATATCCTGCATAATCGATTGCTCATTAACGCCTGAAAATTGGCTATGTGAATCAATACCTAAACGATGAGCTACTACCGGCACGGCTAATTCTTGAATAATATCTGGGGTTACAAATTCATACCCATCAATTAAGGCCAAGGCTTGAGCACATTTCATCAATGTTAAGGACGCCCGTGGACTTGCCCCTAATTTGACCTGCTCGTTATCACGGGTTGCCTGTACGATATCCACAATATAATGTTGTAGCTCTGGGCTAATACGCACTAATTTAACCTGTTGTTGCAATAACTGTAATTCAGAAAAATTAATGCATGCTTGTAAGCGACTAATCGGCGATTGTTTATTTTGAGCTTGTAAAATCGCAACTTCTTGTTGTTTACTCACATAACCTAAACTAAATTTCATGGCGAACCGATCCAACTGAGCTTCCGGCAAGGGATACGTGCCATGAAATTCAACGGGGTTTTGCGTTGCAATCACAAAAAAAGGGTTTGGTAACTGATAAATATTACGCTCAATACTTACCTGACTTTCTGCCATCGCTTCTAATAATGCCGATTGAGTACGCGGCGAGGCTCTATTAATTTCATCTGCCAATAAAATATGACAGAATATTGGCCCTTGCTCAAAACGGAATGCCTGCTGATGTTGGTCAAAAATAGAAATCCCTAAAATATCAGACGGCAATAAATCCGGCGTAAATTGCACCCGCTGAAAATCCGCTTCACACGATAAGGCTAATGCCTTTGCCAGTGTAGTTTTTCCTGTCCCCGGCACATCTTCCAATAACACATGACCGCCCGCACTAAAAGCAGCCAATAACCATTGTAAGGTTCTATCTTGCCCCAAAATAACCTGACTTAAATTGGCCTGTAACTTAGCAAAAATTGCTCTCGCCTCTACAAATTCGGTCGTAGCATCACTCATAAGCTTAATTTCCACTCATTTCATTTTCAGTCTTTTCGCATCTTAACATTGTTTGTGAATGCGCTCATCCCTTAAATTTTCAACCCTCATCATCGACACATTAATGATAAAATAGAAAGAATTTTAGCTTACTATTTTAGGAAAAATCTATGCTTAATAAAGCCACATTAATCGGTAATTTAGGGGCTGACCCTGATGTACGTTACTTACCTTCAGGCGGAGCCGTCACCACCATTAGTATCGCCACTACCCGCCGCTGGAAAGACAAACAAACCGGTGAACGCCGTGATGCGACTGAATGGCATCGCGTGGTATTTTTTAATCGTATTGCAGAAGTCGCTGGGGAATATTTAAAAAAAGGCAGTCAAATTTATGTTGAAGGGCGTATCCAAACTAACAAATGGACCGATAAAGAAGGGATTGATCGCTATTCAACTGAGATTATTGCCAATGAAATGACTATGTTGGGCAGCCGTACTGGTGGCACTGCACCACTAGGGCAAGAACAGCAAACCACTCAGAATAGCTATCAAGCTCCTGCCGCTCAAACACCTGCTGCAATGCCACAAAATACGGCACCAGCAGCCACTCCACCTATTGCTCCAGTCGCCCCTGTTATCATCACACAAGCACCGGCAACCACTACACCACCTTATGAAGATTTTGATGATGAAATTCCTTTCTAGGAGATACCTAAGACATATTATGT
>CAJVYO010000056.1 GCA_913009515.1 uncultured Methylococcaceae bacterium | reverse complement strand
CCGTGATTCTAGCTGAAACACAGCCGTGGTTTCTGCACGAGTCAATAATTCATAAGTTTTCCTATCATCACGAGGAATTTGGGTAATATCAACTAACGGCAATCCTAATTCTTTTTGTTTTTTATTAATCGTTTGTAAGGCCCAATCAATAATGGTTAATGTGCGTAAACCCAAGAAGTCAAACTTAACTAAGCCCACCGCTTCAACATCATCTTTATCAAACTGGGTGACTAAATTATGCCCTTCTTCATCACAATATAACGGTGAAAAATCGGTTAATTTCGTCGGTGAAATAACCACGCCACCCGCATGTTTACCCGCATTACGCACCGTACCTTCTAAAGATAACGCCATATCCATTAAGGCTTTTACTTCAGCATCATTATCATAAAGTGCTTTAAATTCCGGTACATCATTCAATGCTTTTTCTAAAGTAATACCAATTTCAAAAGGCACTAACTTTGATAATCTGTCAACGAAACCATAGGGATGACTTAATACACGCCCCACATCTCGAATAACCGCTTTAGCCGCCATTGAGCCGTAAGTAATAATTTGTGATACTTTTTCACGACCATAATGTTGTGCGACATAATCAATCACTTCATCACGGCGATCCATACAAAAATCCACATCGAAATCAGGCATTGAAACCCGTTCTGGATTTAAAAATCGCTCGAACAATAAATCAAATTCAATCGGATCTAAGTCAGTAATATTTAGCACATAAGCCACTAACGACCCCGCACCAGACCCCCGACCCGGCCCAACAGGAATCGCATTATCTTTTGCCCATTGAATAAAATCTGCCACAATCATAAAGTAACCGGGAAAACCCATTTGCACAATGGTATCCAATTCCATTTTTAAGCGTGCATCATACGCTTTACGATTTTCTGAAAAACTGCCATTGCCAATAGGCGGGTATTTTTCTAACCGTAAATTAAGCCCTTTTTCCGATTCAGCGATAAAAAATTCATCTAAGGACATGCCTGCCGGGACCGGAAAATCAGGCAAGAAGTTTTCACCCAAGGTTAAACTAATATTACAGCGTTTAGCAATTTCGACAGTATTCGCCAAGGCTTCGGGAATATCTTGAAATAAAACCTGCATTTCTTCAGCACTACGCAAATATTGTTGCGGCGTATAATCTTTAGGACGACGATTATCATCAATCACACGCCCTTGATTAATACACACTCTGACTTCATGTGCTGCAAAATTGTCAGTTTTTAAAAAGCGGACATTATTGGTTGCCACAACCGGCAAATTTAAGCGTGTGGCTAAATCAATAACTTGAGAAATATAAGCTTCTTCATTAGGCCTGCCTATTCGCTGTAATTCTAAATAAAAACTATCTGGAAATAATTGCTGCCAATAGCCTGCACGTTGACGTGCTTCTTCTGGATTACCCTCTAATAAAGCAACTCCCACATCACCTTCTAAGGCACCCGATAAAACAATCAATCCCTGATGATTCTGCTCTAGCCACTCTCGCTGCAACATAGGCACACCTAAATGCTGCCCTTTTTGATAAGCTTGCGAAATGAGTTCTGTTAAAGTCACATAACCGGTATTATTTTTAACTAATAAGGTTAACGAAAATGGCTGCGTTGGTTTGTCACTATTAAATATATGAACATCTGCACCGACTAGCGGCTTCACACCTGAATTTAACGCAGCTCGGTAAAATTTAACTAATGAAAATAAATTTGATTGATCAGTTATTGCAACCGCCGGCATGTTGAGTGCTGACACCTGTTTAATTAATGGCTTAATTTTAACAATACCATCCACTAAAGAGTATTCAGAATGAAGGCGTAAATGAATAAAATTAGGTTGCATATTAACTCAGGACTTTAGAATAGGCATAAAAAAAGCCCACACTCTTTATTTTAAATAATTCAGAGCGGGGGCCTCTATCTAACAGCATGAAACGCTGCTCAGATAACTAAATATAACAATTTATTTAATAGAATCAGCAATCGCATTAAAAGCGTCTACTTTTGTTTTACCTGTTTTAATTAAATCAACACCTGTGTCAACCACAGTATTCATTAATAATGGCGTTTCATAAGCGATTTTACATAAATACCCTACAATAGGTAGCCCTATTAAAGTACCGATTAAAGTACTGATGCCAAATAAACTTAAAAATTTACCAATCATGACTAATGCATCTAATGGAATTAAAACCAT
The DNA here is from genome assembly GCA_913009515.1 of uncultured Methylococcaceae bacterium. Classification (GTDB taxonomy): domain Bacteria; phylum Pseudomonadota; class Gammaproteobacteria; order Methylococcales; family Methylomonadaceae; genus Methyloprofundus. The sequence continues at coordinate 6,616 of CAJVYO010000056.1, read as the reverse complement.
TGCACCAAAATAGGCAATCACAGTAAAGGTAAACATAACAAAAACAATAAATTGGATTAGTCTAACCAGTGCAACATTAATTTTATTTTTCATTTTTTATTTAATTCCTAGACAAGATTTTATCCTTTCAATTATACCTTAAAAGGGATTTATTCGGGATAATCTTTTCTTAGAAAAAACCTAAAAATTAACACACCAGTTATGAAGCCCCCTAAATGAGCCCATAATGCGACATCAACCGCGCCTTCATAAAAAAGTATCGCGGTACTCGCATTTTTCATTTGCCAAATAACCCATAGCCCAATAAAAGCAATGGCGGGAATTTCCACGAAAATCGGTAATAATAAAACGGGTACCCACATGATAATTTTTGCATATGGATATAGAAAAAAATACGCCCCTAAAACACCGGCAATCGCACCCGACGCACCGACAACAGGGGCAATTAATTCAGGTGTATACTGCCATTGAATGGCGGTCGCCATAATGCCACACACTAAATAAAAAATAATAAAACGCCCATGCCCCATTCTATCTTCAATATTATCGGCAAAAATCCAAATAAACCAGACATTAACAATTAAATGCATCCAGCCACCGTGTAAAAATAAATTACTCATAAATGAGAAAAAATAATCAGACGGATAGCCCATCAGTAACGCCCATTCCGGATTTGAATAGCGAGCCGGCACCATGCCATAAATATAAATAATATAACGATGCAGTCTATCAGGCGATAATTCCAGCCCGATAAATAACACACTACACAATGCGATTAACCCCCAGCTAACATAAGGTTTTATTAAACAAGGAGCTGTATCTCTAATAGGTATCATAATTATGTCCCTGCAATATTAATTTATCATTACTTACTGAATAAAAATGTAATAGCAGGCATAATACTCGGTTAAGCTAGCCTCATAAACCGTTATTTTGGAGTCATCATGTTTTTTTCTAACAATAAAGCGTCCCAGCTTGATTTAGAACAAAAAATAAAGCAGTTAGAAACAAATAATAATGAACTAAATTCTAAAATAGACTCCTTAAATACTGAAAATAGCGATTTAAAAAACCAAATTAAAAACGAACAAAATAAGCAAACATTAAATACGGGCATTTTTAATTCATTTCAAGAATTTAGTACCTCTATGACCATGATGCAATCCTCATTAGCAGAATTAGCCACTTCAATGGTTAATGAGGAAGCCCGTAGCAAAGAAACCTCTCTCGTTTTATTGGAAACACATAGCTCTGTTAATAACATATCCTCTTCATTATCCGATATGGCAAGCGACATTCAAGATACTTCGACAACGGTTGAGAGCTTAAAACAAAGTGCTGAAGATATTGAAGGCATTATTAATCTCATTAAAAATATTTCTGACCAAACTAATTTACTTGCCTTAAATGCTGCAATTGAAGCTGCAAGAGCCGGTGAACACGGACGTGGATTTGCCGTTGTTGCTGATGAAGTAAGAACACTCGCTAAACGTACCAATGATGCCACTTTAGATATTGAATCCTTAGTCACCAATATTCGTTCAGGCACCAGTGCTGCTCAAAAACAAATGAACAATATGGCGACTAACTCCTCTGAATTCAGTCAGTCCGGAGGAAAAACTAGCGAAAAAATGCAGGAACTGGTAGCACTTTCCTCCGATATGCAACAAACTATCGCCGGCAGTGCATTACGTAGTTTTATTGAAATTGTTAAACTTGACCATTTAATTTATAAAATGGAAATTTATAAAGTCGTTATGGGTGTATCATCTAAAAATAGTACTGATTTTGCTGACCATAATAATTGTCGTTTAGGGCAATGGTATTATAATGGCGAGGGACAGAAAAACTTCCATAAACAATCTGCTTTTCAAGAGTTAGCCGCCCCTCATAAGCAAATGCATACTAATGGTATTGAGGCTCTGAATGCGTTTAAAGACTCTAAAGAGGCACTCACACTGTCCTCTTTACACAAAATGGAAAAATCGAGTATGGTGGTTTTAAATAAATTAGAAGCCATTGCAAGTATGGAAAAAAATTAATCATATTGTAAGGAATCGTTTAAATTTACGACTCATTTACAACTTTTTCTTACCGGCTATTTTTTATGTTATCTCATCTTTTACGCTTTAGTTTTTTATCCGCTTTTTCCTTATGTGCCATAGCAAAACCAATTTATATTAGTCATTTTTCCACTGAACCCTTAGCTCAGTGGCAACAAAAATCGTTTGCAGGTGAAACTGATTATCAAATAATCACCTTAGATAATAAAAAAGTGCTACAAGCACACAGCAATGATAATGCCTCTAGCCTGTATAAAGAAATTCGAGTCGATTTAAAAAAAACACCGTATTTAAACTGGTCGTGGCGTAATGACACCCCTTTACAGATAAAAAATGAAACGATTAAACAAGGCGATGACTTTTCCGCCCGTATTTATATCGTGGTAAAACATAAATGGGCTTTTTGGAAAACCAAAGCAGTCAATTATGTCTGGTCTAGTCATGCCAATAAAAATACCGCATGGGAAAATCCTTTTGCTGGCAAGAATGTGATGATGATTGCTATCCGTAATCAATCTGATAATCATAAGACTTGGTTTCATGAAAAACGAAATGTATTACAGGATTTTAAACAACAGTTTGGTGAAGATATTCAGTTTATTGATGTCGTTGCCATTATGACCGATACTGATAATAATCATGGTAATGCGTTAAGCTATTACGGTGACCTTTATTTTTCCGAGCAATAAAACACCATGCATGATACCCGTCCCTTATTAGAAAAAACTGATTTCCCTACCATTTATCGTGATGATATTAATATCTTACAAGTTAATTTAGGCTATTTATGTAACTTAAGCTGTGTACATTGTCATGTGAATGCAGGGCCTACTCGTACTGAATTAATGAGTGACGACAATATACACGCACTGATTAAGTTATTTGATAATCCCAATATTGATACGCTTGATTTAACGGGGGGAGCACCTGAAATGCACCCACTCTTTAAAAAACTGGTCATTGCGGCTAAAAAACATAATATTAATATTATTGACCGCTGTAATTTAGTGATTTTACAAGAGCCAGATTATACTGATTTAGCCAATTTTTTATATGATCATGACGTTAATATTGTCGCCTCACTGCCTTGCTACCTTGAAGATAATGTTGATAAACAACGGGGCAAAGGGGTTTTTCAACAAAGTATTGCCGCCTTACAAAAACTCAATGCCTTAGGTTATGGGCTTGAAAACAACGACACGCATCAATTAAATTTAGTCTTTAATCCTCAAGATGCCACTCTACCCCCACCACAACATGATTTAGAAATAGCCTACAAAAAACACCTGAAAGCACATTATGACATTGTATTTAACCAACTTTACACGGTCACTAATATGCCTATTCAGCGTTTTGGGAGTACCTTGATAAGCAAGGGTACTTTTGATGATTATCTCAGCGTATTAAAAGATAATTTTTCTGCTCATAACTTAGACTCCCTGATGTGTAAGAATACACTCAGCATTGATTGGCAAGGCTATACTTATGATTGTGATTTTAATCAAATGCTTGATTTACCCTTAGGCTCAAACCCTAAAAAACAACATTTTACTGATTTAAACCTGAATACCTTACACAATACACCTATTGCAACCCTACAACATTGTTACGGCTGTACCGCTGGGCAAGGTAGTAGTTGTGCAGGTTCTTTAACTTAATTAAAAACTCAAGGAAAATTATGGCTGTCGAAACTGGCGTATTTGAACGTTATTCTGAAGGTGCAGAAAGTCAACAAGCAGATTTATGCTGTCCTGTTGATTATGACCGTGAATTACTAAAATTATTACCTGATGAAATCATCGAAAAAGATTATGGCTGTGGCGATCCTTCACGCTATGTGAAAGAAGGCGATATTGTTTTAGACTTGGGTTCAGGCTCAGGGAAGATTTGTTATATTGCCGCACAACTCGTCGGTGAGCAAGGCAAAGTGATTGGCGTTGATATGAATGATGATATGCTAGCTTTAGCTCGTAAATATCAAACAGACATGGCGAGCAAAATTGGTGGCAATCGGGTTGAATTTGTAAAAGGACAAATTCAAGATTTAGGCTTAAACTTAGATACCCTAGACCAACATCTTGCCGCTAATCCTATCAGCAACTCTCAAGATATGATTAGCTTACGTTCATGGCAGACTCAGCAACGCAAAGATAATCCGCTAATTAAAGATAATTCTGTTGATTTAGTGGTCTCTAATTGTGTGTTAAATCTCGTCAATGACCAAGATAAAGCCCAACTGATTAAAGAAATTTTTCGTGTCACTAAGCCAGGTGGACGCATTGCTATTTCAGATATTATTAGCGATGAATTTGTACCTGAAGATATGAAAAATGACCAGCATCTATGGAGTGGTTGTATTTCTGGTGCTTTACAAGAACATGAATTTTTAGAAGCTTTTGTCAATGCTGGCTTCACGGCTGTTGCATACGATAAATGGGAAGCTGAGCCATGGCAAGTTGTTGAAGATATTGAATTTCGTTCAGTAACGATTACCGCCATTAAACCAAGCGAAGAAAAACCTTTGGATAAAGGTCAGGCAGTGATTTATCGCGGCCCTTACGCTGAAGTGTATGATGACGAAGGCTATGTTTATTTTAAAGGTTTACGTATGGCGGTATCCGATAAAATGTATGCAATCTTAACCAGTGAAACCTATAAAGATGATTTCATTGGTATTCCTAGCGATAAAGATGTTGAAAGCAGTGAATGGAATGCTGAACCGGGTTCATTGCGTGGCACTAACCAAACGAAAGGTCGTTCACATAAAGATAATACCTGTGACAGCTCAGGCGGTTGCTGCTAAATTTCTAAATTTAATTGATGTGTCTATCAACATAGCACATCAATTAAACAGGCTCTATTGAATCGGGTAAAACACGTGCATCAAAATTTAATTTCAATGCCTCTATATCTTTATTCTCATCAATCTCTTTAACTGCTTCTTGCTGAAGCTGTTGTGCTGCTTGTTGGTACTCTACTTGTGGAGTATTAATTTGTAAATTCGCTAACTTAATCACTAATTTAAGCGGTCTTTTATAAAAATCTTGTAAAGATTTTTCTAACTTAAGCTCTAATCTTTCATTGGAAATATGTGCATTTTTATTATCTAATAATAATTGGCACTGATTTTCATTTACCTGATCCAATACACAATTATTCGCTAACTCTCTAACAAAACCTTTTAAATTCATTGTATTAATCATATCCAGCCAATTATGATTAACAACTGGATTTTCAATTTTTTCTTGCACCTTATCAACCGGTTGTTCAATATTTTCCGAACTCGGGTTACTCAACTGTTGTATCGCTGGATTGCTCACAGTCACAATAGGTGGAGCAATATTCGTTTGCTGAACAACAGATTGCGGATTAAACGCTAACATACGCAGCATAATCATCTCAAAGCCAATTTGTGGCTGAGGGGCTAACATTAAATCTTTCTGCCCTAATAATGCAATTTGATAATAAAGCTGCAATTGTTCTACCGAAAAAAGTACACTTAATTCTTCAAGTAATAGCTTATCTTCACTGTTTTTTAATATATCAGGTGCACTTTTTATCAAAACTAACCGATACAATAAATAAATTATTTTTTGGATAATCATCGAAAAATCAGGCGATAATTCAGATATATCAGCAATTTTATTTAACAGCTCCAAAGCATTATTATCTGCTAAATGCTGCAATAACGCTTTAATTGGCTGATCAGAAATACTGCCTAACATTAAAGAAACTACTTCAACAGTTATCTCTGCATTATAGATAATAGCCTGATCTAATAAGCTTAAACCATCACGCATACTGCCATCTGCGGCATTTGCTAACAAGGTTAATGCGTCCGATTCAAAATCAATGCGTTCTTCAGTTAAAATATAAGCCATTTGCTGGCAAATTTGACTAATGGTTAATCTTTTTAAATTAAACTGCAAGCACCTTGATAAAACCGTCGCTGGAATTTTTTGTGGGTCAGTGGTCGCCAATAAAAACTTAACATGCTCTGGCGGCTCTTCTAAGGTTTTTAATAAGGCATTAAAACTATGCGTTGATAACATATGCACTTCATCAATTAAATAGACTTTATATTGACTACTATTAGGTGCATATTGAGCATTATCTAATAAATCACGGGTATCTTCGACTTTGGTTTTTGAGGCTGCATCGACTTCAATCAAATCAATTAATCGCCCTTCGGCCAATGCAAGACAGCTTGTACAGCTACCGCATGGGTTAGCGTCAATAAGATTTTCACAATTAATGGCTTTGGCTAAAATTCTAGCAACTGTTGTTTTTCCTACGCCACGCGTGCCTGTAAATAAATAAGCATGATGTAAACGATTATGGATTAACGCATTAATTAAAGATTGGGTAACATGTTCTTGTCCTATAATTTCAGAAAAATTATGCGGACGCCATTTTCTGGCAAGAGCCTGATGACTCATAAAGAAAGGGGGATATGAAAGATTGGGTGGTCACGCACCAGCCACATCTCGGCACACGAATCTTCTGCTACCGTTGCTCCCTTCCGGGCCTGGCGGAGTTGACAGAATATCGTT
>CAJVYO010000055.1 GCA_913009515.1 uncultured Methylococcaceae bacterium | reverse complement strand
ATATGTACTTTTGTTACCAGAGGGCAAGTGGCATCAAAAACTGTTAAATTTCTATTAATGGCTTCCTGTTGAACTTTTTTGGAGACTCCATGAGCACTAAAAATAAGGTAAGAGCCTTCAGGAACATCGGTTAAATCCTCAATAAAAATAGCCCCTTTATCACGTAGCCCTTCAACAACAGTGCGGTTATGCACGACTTCGTGGCGTACATAAATAGGCGCACCAAAGGCTTCAATGGCACGATCAACAATTTCAATAGCACGGTCTACCCCTGCACAAAATCCACGCGGATTAGCGAGTTTAATTTTCATAGTTTAATTTTTTCTTGTAAGATTAAATGTAGCGTGAAAGTAAGGCGTAGTCACTGTCTATAAAAGCAGGTAATGGAATTCTCACTTCATAGCCTCCGCCTGATGCTTCCTGCATTTCATTACCATGTAGGTCTTCCATACGTTCTACAATAATATCACGATTGCCTTCAGGGTGAATAAATTCAAGTTTATCACCGACTGAAAATTTATTTTTAACTAAAATTTCAGCAAGTCCTGTTGATTTATCGTAGTGTCTAATTTCACCACAAAATTGTTGTTGATGACTTTTTGAATAACCGGTGAGGTAGTTTTGATGTTCATGGGTATGATGACGCTGATAAAAGCCATCGGTATAACCACGATTTGCTAGGTTTTCTAAAACGCCAATAAGTTCGGGCTGAAAATCTCTACCTGCTAGGGCATCATTAATAGCTTGTTTATAGACTTGGGCAGTTCGTGCAACATAATAATGCGATTTAGTGCGGCCTTCAATTTTCAAGCTATCGACGCCAATATCAACCAGACGTTGTACATGCTCAACGGCGCGTAAGTCTTTAGAATTCATAATATAGGTGCCGTGTTCATCTTCCACAATGGGCATTAATTCACCGGGACGACCTTCTTCTTCTAAAAAGTAAGTTTTATCGGCTAAAGGGTGACGGTCTGCCCCGCCGCAACTGGCGGTGCTGGGGTTAAGGATGTCCATTGATAATACATCGCTTTCTAGTATCAAATCACTCTCTGCATTTTCAGTCGCAGGTTTAGTGTCATATTTCCAGCGACAAGAATTAGTACAGGTGCCTTGATTAGGATCACGATGATTAAAATAGCCTGAGAGCAAACAACGTCCTGAATAAGCGATACAGAGTGCGCCATGCACAAAGACTTCAAGCTCCATATCCGGACATTCTTGACGTATTTCGGCAATTTCATCTAAAGAGAGTTCTCGAGATAAAATAATACGTTCAACCCCCATGGTTTTCCAAAACTTAACCGTTGCAAAATTGACGGTATTGGCTTGTACTGATAGATGAATAGGCATATCTGGCCATGCTTCGCGTGCCATCATAATTAAGCCCGGGTCAGCCATAATTAAAGCATCGGGATTCATAGCAACAATAGGGCTTAAATCTTTAATAAAGGTTTTAACTTTAGCATTGTGGGGAATCACATTAGTGGCTAAGAAGAATTTTTTACCGAGTGCATGGGCTTCATTAATCCCTTTCGCTAAATTGTCATCTAAGAAATCATTATTTCTAACGCGTAAGCTATAGCGAGGTTGTCCTGCATAAATAGCATCTGCTCCATAGGCAAAAGCATGTCGCATGTTTCTTAAGGTGCCGGCAGGTGAGAGTAATTCCACTTTTTTCATAAATAAATTAATAGTATAACGATGATAATGATAAATATTTTACTGCATTGTGCTTAAAGAAAATAGTTTAGATATTTTGAGGGATTAGACGGTTTAATATAAAAAATCCTATTCAAAATGAACGATATAAAATATAATGGAGAGCTTTTTATGGGGAACTACCCCAACCCTTACCTTACTATAGATATGTAGAAGGTTTTTAACCGAAAGGAAACTTATGCGACATTATGAAATTGTCTTTTTAGTTCATCCTGATCAAAGTTCTCAAGTAACTGCAATGATAGAGCGTTATCGTGCAATTGTTGAAGATACATCAGGTACTATTCACCGTCTTGAAGATTGGGGACGTAGACAACTAGCTTACCCTATCAAAAAATTACAAAAAGCACATTATGTATTAATGAATGTTGAATGTAATCAAGAAGCATTAGATGAATTGCAAAGCGCATTTCGTTTTAATGATGCTGTGTTACGTAATATGGTGTTAGCGAAAAAAGAAGCGATTACAGGTAACTCTTTAATTGCAAGTGCTAACGCAGAAGAAAGTAAAGCAGCTGCAGCGGCGGCAACACCGGCACCGGCTGATGTTAAAGTTGAAGAAGCTAAAGAAGCGGCTGTTGAAAGCACGCCTTCAACAGATTCTTAATACAACTTTTTATAAAAAAACGAATAGAGGTTAGCGATGGCACGTCAAATGAGACGCAAAAAGCATTATGTATTTGGTGCAGAAGGCGAAGAAAATTCAATTGATTATAAAAGTATTGAATTATTAAGTGAATTTGTAACAGAAACTGGCAAAATTGTACCAAGCCGTATTACAGGTACAAAAGCTAAAAATCAAAGACAGATTACGACTGCAATTAAACGTGCACGTTATATTGCTTTGATGCCTTTTTGTGATGCACACGAATAATAAATAATTTATATAGGGAGTATTGGTGAATTTTTTAGCGCAATATATTATGAAAGGACGTATGCAGGCAATGTCTGTTGCTTCTTCGTTAGCGCTATTATCTTTGCTAATGCCCCCTATTAGTATCGTAAGTTCAGCGACGGTTGCTTTGGTAACATTGCGTCGTGGAGCATATGAAGGTGGGTTAGTTTTATTAACGGCAAGTATTGCAGCAGCTGTATTGGGTGTCGTAGTTTTAGGTAATTTTCAATTTGCCTTTGGTTATGCATTAATATTATGGTTGCCTGTTTGGTTACTTGCGGTAGCATTGCGTGAAGGACGACATTTATCATTAGCATTAGAAATTGCAGCAGGCGTAGGTGTATTAGCGGTTATCGGCTTTTATCTATTTTCTGAAGATCCTGCTATTTTTTGGATGTCGGTGTTAGATGTATTAATGCAACCTATGCTAGAAAATGTTGAAGTACCTATTGAGCAACTTAAGCAAACTGTTATTATGATTTCTCAATATATGACAGGTATTGTGGCAATGGGCTCGGTGAGTGGTGTGTTATTTGGTTTGTTATTGGCGCGTTGGTGGCAAGCAAATTTATATAATCCGGGTGGTTTTAGTAAAGAATATTTATTATTAGCGATGCCGCCGCGATTTGCGTTAAGTACTTTGATTGTTTTAGCGGTTGCCTTATTAGCAGATGGTCTGTTTGCTGAAATGGCATGGAACATAGGTATTATTTTATTTATGTTGTACAGCTTTATCGGTATGGCGATCATTCATGCAGTGATTAATAATATGAGCGCAAAGCGTTTCTTATTACCTAGTTTTTATGTGCTATTTTTTGTGGTTCCACATTTAGTTGTCCCAATAGCGATTATTGGCTTAACTGATACGTGGATAAGCTTACGAAAAAATATTAAACCCAAGACGAATATTTAAAAATATTATGTCATTAGTATCTTGAATACTAATATATTATGAGGATTATAAGATGGAAGTTATCCTTCTTGAGAAAGTTGTAAACCTAGGTTCATTAGGTGATAAAGTAAATGTGAAGTCAGGCTATGCTAGAAATTTCCTGATTCCACAAGCAAAAGCTGTTATGGCAACAAAAGAAAAAATAGCTGAATTTGAAGCTCGTAGAGCCGATCTTGAAAAAGCAGCTGCTGAGAAATTAGCCGCCGCTGAAAAAAGAGCGGTTGCGATTGCTAATGTGGATATTACTATTCCTCATAAAGCCGGTGAAGAAGGTAAATTATTCGGTTCTGTTGGGACTGTTGATATTGCAAGTGCGATTACAGCAGGCGGTGCAGCCGTTGATAAAAGTGAAGTACGTTTACCAGAAGGCATTATTCGCCATATCGGTGAATTTGATGTTGATATTCATTTACACACTGATGTTAATGTAACGGTAAACGTTAAAGTAATCGTAGAAGACTAATCTATTAGTTTTTACGTTACTCGGATAGAGGCGTTGTAGTGCGTCTCTATTTCATCTTCGACTACAGACCCAAATATCCACTCGTTTTACACCCCCCGTTTTAAAAGTTTTTGCAAGTTCATTGGCGGTTGCTCCCGTGGTCATCACATCATCAATAATCACAATATGTTTATGTTTTATTGGCATCGATAATTTAAACGCCTGTTTAATATTTTGTTCGCGTTGTTTGCCAGTGAGATTAATTTGATGAGCGGTATTTTTAATGCGTTGGCAATGTGTTGTACTATAGGGAATTTTCAATAGTTGACTGACTATTTTGGCAATTTCTAAACTTTGATTAAAACCTCTTTCACGATAGCGTTGCGGATGCAAAGGCATAGGAATAATAAGTTCAGGTTTTAAAGTGCATTTTATTGAGATATGTTGTGCGAGTAATTCTGCTAGTAGGCGTGCGTTTTTATAGGCGTTGTTAAATTTTAAGTCATTAATAAGATGGCGAATATTGCCTTGATGAACAAAGGGAGCATAGACTTTATCAAAGACGGGTGGTTGTTTTTGACAATTGCCACAGATGTTATTCTCTAGGCTATGGCTTGCAAAGGATGTTGCACAGCGAGAGCAGCAGGAATTTAAGCGAATAAAGCGTGTTTCGCAGGCTTTGCATAAATCTTTTTGACCTTTAATCGAGGTTTCACATAATATACAACGTGCAGGAAGTAGACTATATTGTATAATATTCAGCCAGTGGTTAACCTGTTTGTATAACGTAGGTTGATTAATTATTGATTTCACCTTTGGAGAGTAACAGAATGTCTGCAACGATAGCAATGAATTTACGTCATGATTGGCAATTAGAAGAAGTGACGGCTTTATTTAATCTGCCCTTTAATGATTTATTATTTCAGGCACACTCAATTCATCGTGAGCATTTTGATCCGAATGAAGTGCAAATCAGTAGTTTATTAAGCATCAAAACCGGTTCATGTTCTGAAGATTGTGGTTATTGTCCGCAAAGTGCCCGTTATGATTCAGATTTAACCCCTGAAGCGCTAATGCCTATAGATGAAGTATTAAAATCAGCTCAACAAGCAAAAGATCAGGGGGCATCACGTTTTTGTATGGGTGCGGCATGGCGTAGCCCTAAAGATAAAGATATTGAACGTGTGGTTGAAATGGTGCAAGGCGTTAAATCCTTGGGAATGGAAACCTGTGTCACTTTGGGAATGTTGACTGATAAGCAGACTGATGCCTTAAAAGCTGGCGGTTTAGATTATTATAATCATAATTTAGATACCTCCGAAGATTATTATTCCGAAGTCATTACCACGCGTAGTTATCAAGATCGTTTAGATACTTTATCGCGTGTGCGTGATGCAGGGATTAATGTCTGTTGCGGTGGTATTGTGGGTATGGGTGAAAATGATAATGACCGTGCCAATTTATTAATTGAGTTAGCCAATTTACCGCAGCACCCTGAAAGTGTGCCGATTAATATGTTAGTTCAAGTAGAAGGTACGCCAATGATGGGCTCTGAAAAATTAGATCCATTTATGTTTATTCGTATGATTGCGGTTGCTCGTATTTTAATGCCAAAATCACGGGTGAGATTGTCAGCTGGACGCACAGAGATGTCGGATGAAATGCAGGCGTTTTGTTTTTTTGCAGGGGCAAATTCTATTTTTTATGGTGATAAATTATTAACTACCGATAACCCGATGACCAATCATGATTTGTCTTTGTTTGAGCGTTTAGGTGTACGTTCAGCCGGCTCTAGTTACGCATAATAACGCAAGGTGTTAGCGGAAAAGTTAGCTGAGCTAAGAACTGCAGGCTTATATCGTTCACGGCGGGTTATTGATTCAGCACAAGGTATTTATTTACAAATTGACGGCAAACAAGTGCTTAATTTTTGTAGCAATGATTATCTAGGCTTGGCGAATCATGGGGATGTCGTGGCTGCGTTTAAACAGGCGGCAGATAAATATGGTGTGGGCAGTGGCTCGGCACATTTAGTTTGTGGGCATAGCTATGAGCATCATGCTTTAGAGGCTGAGCTTGCGGAATTTACAGGGCGTGAACGGGCGTTATTATTTTCAACCGGTTATATGGCAAATTTAGGGGTTATTGCAGGTTTGATGGCTAAAGGTGATGTGATTTATGAAGATAAATTAAATCATGCGTCTTTATTAGATGGTGGTTTATTATCTGGGGCGAAGTTTAAACGTTATTTGCATAATGATATGGCTAATTTACAGCTAAAAATGGCGAATGATAATGCGGCAGCCATGATTGTGACTGATGGTGTATTCAGTATGGATGGCGATGTTGCGAATTTAGCAGCATTATCTGAGATTGCCATTAAAAAACAAGCACTATTATTAGTGGATGATGCACATGGTTTAGGGGTGTTAGGTGAAACAGGCGCAGGTTTAGTTGAGGAGTGCGGTTTAAACCAACAACAAGTACCTTTATTAGTCGGTACGTTTGGCAAAGCATTTGGAACTAGCGGTGCGTTTGTAGCAGGTTCTGAATTATTAATTGAAACGCTTATTCAAAAAGCACGTACTTATATCTATACCACTGCTTTACCACCTGCTATAGCAGCGGCAACGCGAATGAGTTTAACTATAATTCAGCAGGAAACGGAACGACGTAACCATTTAAAAGCATTAATTGAACGTTTTAAAACGGGGGCTAAACAATTAAACATAAATTTGATGTCCTCTGACTCTGCTATTCAACCTATTTTGATTGGTGATGTGGATAAAACAGTACAGATAAGTGAAAAATTATTGCAACAAGGTTTTTGGGTGAGTGCGATTCGTCCGCCAACGGTGCCGCAAGGTAGTGCAAGATTAAGAGTTACCTTGTCAGCGGCACATCAAAATCATCATGTTGATAGTTTATTAGAAGCGTTAGTGACTGCTTCTGCGTTATGAGTTTAGTTTATAAAGAAGTGTGGGGTGATGAAGGCGAAGCTATTGTGATGCTACATGGCTGGGCGATGCATTCAGGCTTATGGAGGAATTTTGCACAGCAGTTAGCCAAGACTCATCAAGTGCATTGTTTAGATTTATGTGGGCATGGACGTAGTGAAAATATCGAACCTTATAGTTTGGAGCTAATATTAGAATTATTAGTGGCTGAATTACCTCAACAACCTTGTACGTTAATCGGTTGGTCATTGGGAGGAAATATTGCGTTAGCAATGGCTAAAAAATATCCGCAACGCATAAAAGCGGTTATTTTAATTGCCAGTAATCCTCATTTTCTAAAAACAGCCGATTGGCAAGGCGTAGAATCTCAGGTTTTAGATGTATTTAAGGCTAATTTACTTAAAAATCCTCAAATGACTTTATGGCGATTTATGAGTTTGCAAGTTCAAGCGATGGCTCAATTAAAATTTGAACTCAATAAATTGCGTGAAGTGATGCGTGAATGTCCGGTGCCATCAGTTAATACCTTAGAAAAGGCATTAGCTTTATTGATTACCACTGATTCACGGTACGCTTTGCAAACGCTTAAGATGCCGAGTCAACTTATTTTGGGTGAAGTAGATAGTTTAATTCCTATTGGTGCCGGTGAACAATGTGTGCAATTACAGCCAAATCTTGAATTGAATATTATACAAGGAGCAGGACACGCTCCCTTTTTAAGTCATGAGTCGCAGTTATTATCGATAATGCATGATTTTATGGCGCGGAGAGCGGCTTAATGTCAGCATTGGATAAAACACAAATTAGCCGTTCATTTGGTAATGCCTCGCAGAGTTATGACGATATGGCGGCCTTACAGCGAAAAGTCGGCAATGAATTAGTTAGATATTTAGATAATGAGAATCATCAAGAACGTATTTTAGATATTGGTTGTGGCACGGGATTTTTTACTGAGAAAATAATAAATGCATTGCCTGACGCTGAACTGCTGGCATTAGATATTGCTTTACCGATGCTCTTAAAAACCCAGCAGCGTTTAACTTGTGAAGCGATAAATTTAGTCTGTGCGGATGCGGAACAGTTGCCTTTTATTGATAATAGTTTTCAGCAGGTGGTTTCAAATTTGGCGTTACAGTGGTGTTATGATTTATCGCCTTTATTTAAAGGTTTGCATGATGTTTTAAAGCCATCAGGCGTGTTGATTTTTTCAACCTTTGGTGAGCAGGCTTTATGTGAGTTGAAATCAGCATGGTCAAAAGTGGATAATTTTCCGCATGTGAATGATTTTTGTAATGCTGATGAATTGCAGCAGGCTTTATATGCAGCAGGTTTTATTGAGGTGAACATTGTTAAAAAAACCTATCAGCATGAATATGCAAGTGTGATTGCGTTAATGAAAGAGCTAAAAGGTATTGGGGCACATAATACCCATCAGCAACGTAATCGTCATTTAACCAGTAAAGGGCAATTAAAAACCTTATTATCGGCTTATCCACAAACCAGACAAGGCACGATTAAAGCGAGTTTTGAAATTTTATATGTACAGGCGAGGCGTTGATAATGGCACAGGGATATTTTATAACAGGCACTGATACTGGCATTGGTAAAACACGGGCATCGGTTGCATTACTTGAGTATTTTAAAGCTCAAGGTAAACAAGTGGTGGGTATGAAGCCCATTGCATCAGGTTGTGAAAAAACAGCAGCAGGTTTACGCAATGAAGATGCTTTATTATTACAACAATATAGTAATATAAAATTACCTTATGAAAGT
Organism: uncultured Methylococcaceae bacterium; assembly: GCA_913009515.1. Taxonomy (GTDB): domain Bacteria; phylum Pseudomonadota; class Gammaproteobacteria; order Methylococcales; family Methylomonadaceae; genus Methyloprofundus. Next base: position 93 of record CAJVYO010000055.1, on the reverse strand, counting down.
ATTAATCCATTCGCATTTGAATTACCGGTTTCACCGCATATAGCAGCAGAAAAAGCAGGCTGTCGCATCGATTTAGCAACTATTTTAACGGCT
>CAJVYO010000054.1 GCA_913009515.1 uncultured Methylococcaceae bacterium | reverse complement strand
TAAACTTTGTTTAAGCGTTTGTTGTTCAGCTAGTTTAATAGGCGTTAGGTTTTTAGCAATACGTTGTAAGGCATCGTCAAGACTAATAAGCGAAGAGTGATAACAAGTGTCAGTCATGTTTTAATATCGTGTGTAAAATAAAATCGGTAATTTGTGAAATATTATTTAAATCTAATAGAGGGATGTTGCGTGATAAGGCTAATGGCTCATCACTGGCAACCGCGATAATGGCATCGTCATCAGGGTAACGGAGTGCCTGCGACAAACTAGAACGATGTAATTCAATTTTAGGAAAGCTTTCGGCTTTAAAACCCTCGACTAATATTAAATCTAACTCAGTTTGGTCAAAATACGCGAGTTGTTCATTTAAATTAGGTTCTGTCGGTTCTGCAAATTCAGTGATAATAGCACGCCGATGACTGGAAACTAACATAACAGGCGTTGCTCCGGCTTCACGTAAACGAAAACTATCTTTACCGGGTTTATCTATTTGAAAATTATGATGACTATGTTTGATTAAACCGACTCGTACATTATTTTTTTTTAAGAGCGGAATGAGCTGACTGAGCAGGGTGGTTTTTCCAGTGCCGCTGGGAGCAGAAAAGCCAAGAATAGGACAGAGCGCATTATTCATAAATGGATGTAGTGACTTAAAAAATAAATTAAAATGGTATTATAACGTTAATTTATTGGATTCAGCTGATGAGTGTGATTGATAATGCATCGTAAAGTATTAATTGATTGGTTTTTAAGCCCTAAAGGACGAATTTTGCAGCGTCAGGAAGCAAAATTTTTAGAGCATGCTATGGCGGTAAGTTGTAAGCAGGTTATCGTGCAAATTGGTGCATTAGGCTGGGAAAATGATTTTATTGAAAGTGAGTTTTATCAATCTTTTGTGGTGCTTGATGATGAACAGCGACCACAAAATCAACACTGTTTAATTAAGGCTGAAAGTGATTTTTTGCCTATTAAAGAAGCCTCCGTGGATTTAATTATTTTACCGCATTTATTAGAATTCGAAACTGATAAACATCAGGTATTACGTGAAGTAGAGCGTATTTTAAAGCCTGAAGGTAAATTAATTATATTGAGTTTTAATCCGTGGAATATTTATATTAATTTACAATATATGCGTCATCGCGTGCCTGAAACACCGTGGTTACCGAGTCTAATGACTCGCACTCGTATTCAGGATTGGTTACGGTTATTAAATTTTGAAGTGGAAGTGGCGGCAGGGTTTAATTTTGATGATTCAAAACGCACGGCTTTCGATAGCGAACGACGTAAACATGAATTAAATATAGCGGCGTATGCGATTAAAGCCATTAAGCGTAACTATCATTATATTCCGATTGAAGCGGCTAAAAATTATCAATCTGATTTTGCAATGGCTAGGTTGATGGACAGTGATACAGCGACGTCGATAATAACAAAAAAAATTAAATAGTATGAAAAAAATTGAAATTTATACCGATGGGGCATGCAAAGGTAATCCGGGTATAGGCGGTTGGGGAGTATGGTTTAAATACGCAGATACTGAAAAAGAATTATGTGGTGGGGAATTACAAACTACAAATAATAGAATGGAACTGATGGCAGCGATACAAGCCTTAGAAAGTTTAAATCAGCCGTGTGAGATTATTTTATACAGTGATTCTAAATATGTTTTACAGGGAATTACTGAGTGGCTAGAGAATTGGAAAAAACGCGGCTGGAAAACGGCGGCTAAAAAGCCGGTAAAGAATGAAGATTTATGGCGGCGTTTAGATACGGCCATGCAACAGCATGAGATTGAATGGACATGGGTTAAAGGACATTCAGGCAATTACGGTAATGATAAAGCCGATAGTTTGGCGAATTTAGGCATTGATAAGTTAAAGGAATAGAGATGGCACAACATAGTTTTTATTGGCATGATTATGAAACTTTTGGATTAAATCCTCAGCGTGATCGCGCGGTACAGTTTGCAGGGATTCGTACTGATTTTGATTTTAATATTATCGGTGAGCCATTGGTGATTTATTGCCGTCCGATGCCTGATAACTTACCTCAGCCTGAAGCCTGTTGCGTGACAGGTATTACACCGCAATTAGCGATGGAACAGGGCTTATCTGAGGTTGAATTTATTGGCTTGATTCATCAGCAAATGGCGGAACCGAATACTTGTACCTTAGGCTATAACAATTTACGTTTTGACGATGAAGTGACGCGTAATTTATTGTATCGTAATTTTTATGACCCTTATGGGCGTGAATGGCAGATGGATAATTCTCGCTGGGATTTGGTTGATTTAATTCGTACCATGTATGCATTACGTCCTGAGGGCATTAATTGGCCAAGCAATGACAAGGGCAAAGTGAGTTTACGTTTAGATAAATTAACGGTTGCAAATGGTATTGAGCATGATGCCGCCCATGATGCCTTATCTGATGTGTATGCAACCATTGCCTTAGCAAAATTGATTAAACAGGCACAACCCAAGTTATTTGATTTTTTCTTAGAAAATCGCGGTAAACATGAGGTGAGAACCTTATTAGAACTGGGTACTTATAAGCCGCTAGTACATGTTTCAGGGATGTATGGCGCGGAGAAAAATAATTTAGCCTTAGTGTTGCCCATCTGTGAACACCCGACCAATAAAAATGGGGTGATCGTTTACGATTTATCGGTTAATCCCGAGGTGATGTTGAGCTTAACCGCAGAGGAAATTAAGACACGAGTATTTACCGCGAGAAAAAATTTACCTAAGAGCGTAAAACGTATTCCTTTGAAAGTGGTGCATATTAATAAATGTCCTATTATTGCCCCTGCAAATGTAGTGCGTGCTGAAGATGCACAGCGACTTAATATTGATAAAGCACAGTGTTATGCCCATCTAACCTTAATTAAGCAACGCCCAGATTTAAAGGCACTCTTGGCTGAGGTTTTTGCAGACCCTGATCGAGAACCAGAAACTGACCCTGATTTGATGATTTATAGTGGAGGATTTTTTGGTTTACACGATAAAAAAATTATTAATGAAATACGCGAATTAGCCCCTGAACAATTAGCTGATTTTAATTTTTCCGCTGATGACGAACGTTTGACTGACATGTTTTTTCGCTACCGTGCAAGAAACTATCCTGAAACATTAAACGACGAAGAAATGCAGCGTTGGCAAGTATTTTGTAAGCAACGATTAAGCGATGAGGATAATGGTTATTTAGGCTTTACTGATTATCAGCAGACATTACAAGTATTAGCAGAAGAAGGTAATGCTGAACAAGGCTTACTTGAAGATTTACAGCAATATGGACAGGATTTACAGGATTTTCTTGAAAATAATGTCAATTAAAATTCAGCTTGGCAAGATGTTTTTTATAGTGTTTGCTTGGTTGAGCTGAATAATGTGGTTCCATACAGCTCGCCGCAAACCCTTGCTGCTATAATAAGTCTTGTTCTCTTTACCACAACCTACTCAAGCCTCTATGTCATTTTCAAAACTTGGATTATGTAATCCTATTGTACAAGCTATTAAAGACTTGGGTTATAAAGCCCCGACGCCTATTCAGAAGCAAGCCATCCCCATTATTCTTTCTGGTAAAGACCTGATTGCTACTGCTCAAACGGGGACAGGAAAAACAGCCGCGTTTGTGCTGCCGATATTAGAGTCCTTTAACAAAGAACGTCAATTACGGGGTAAACGCATTCGCGCACTTATCCTTGCCCCTACACGCGAATTAGCGGTTCAGGTTGCTGCGAATGTTGCTAAATACGGTAAACACCTAAATCTAAGTTCCATGGCTATTTATGGCGGCATTGATTCTGAACCACAAGTGGAACGCTTAATCGAAGGCGTTGATATTTTAGTGGCTACACCAGGTAGATTACTTGATTTGGCTCATCAGCGTGCCTTGCATTTTGATGAACTTGAAGTGCTGGTTTTAGATGAAGCTGACAGAATGGTGGATATGGGGTTTGCTAATGATATTTATAAGATTATTGATCGCTTACCCGAAGTACGTCAGAACCTCTTATTTTCAGCGACTATAAGCCCTGCTGTTCGTGCCATTGCCAATGAATTTTCTGATGATAAAAGAAGCAAGCCAGCGGCTGAAATTACTATTTCACCCAAAGCCACCACAGCACCTAATATAAAGCAGTGGTTAATTACCGTCGATAAAGACACTAAATCAGCCTTGTTGAGTCATTTAATTAACGAGCAAAAGTGGGATCAGGCACTCATTTTTATTGAGAAAAAACACGGGGCTGCGAAATTGGTTGCCCAGCTTGCAAAACGTGGTATTGAAGCCGATTGCATTCATGGTGATAGAAGCCAAGCCATGCGTGAAAAGGTTTTGGCTGATTTTAAATCGGGCAAACTAAAATACTTAGTGGCGACAGGCGTTGCGGCTCGTGGTATAGATATTGGTGAACTGAGTCGCGTGGTTAATTATGACTTACCTTTTAAACCCGAAGAATACATTCACCGTATTGGCCGAACGGGTCGGGCTGGATTCACAGGTGAGGCTATATCGTTTGTTGCAATGGGCGATTTTAAAAATCTATGTGCTATTGAAAGCCGTTTAAACCATATAATCGACCGCAAAGAAATTGAAGGCTTTCCCGTTAGAAAAGTGGTGCCTGTTTCAATTTTGAATTATGTTCGTAAGAGTTATTAAGGACTTAATCTCAAATTAAGCTGTAACACTCTTTAATATAACCCGTCATTCCCGAAGTTTTTTATCGGGAATCTGATCCCTGTTGATAAATTTTTCTGAGTATGAAAATAATTCAAAAAATAATGTGACAAATTTACTACAATTTAGAAGTGTCCATAAATTTCAGACATAAAAAAACCAGCGTATCAGCTGGTCTGTCTTGGGTTTGAATGGTGGGTCCTGTGAGATTCGAACTCACGACAATCGCATTAAAAGTGCGGTGCTCTACCAACTGAGCTAAGGACCCGTCGTCAAACTATTTAGGTATTATACATCGGATATTTATCTTGGCAAGTATTTCATTAAAAAAATTGTAAAGCGAATAGAGTAGTCAGTTATTTTTCAATACGAGACGTATAATTTAGACAAAAGCCATAAACAAGGAGCTGGTATGAATCATATTTATAAAATAGTAATACTGTTGTGTTCATTTCATCTTTATGCTGAAGAGGTTGTAGAGCTTGAAGTGCCTAATATGCCCTTACCAATTGTAGATGATGAGGTTATGGAGGAGGATATTACCATTGTGCGTAAAGGGGATAAAGTCATTCATGAGTATCGGGTGAACGGGCAATTGTATAAAATCAAAGTTATTCCAGATATCGGGCCTGCTTATTATTTCATTGACCCTGATGGCGATGGCAGAATGGAAGAGGTGAGTGCGAGTGATTTGGAAAAGGGTTTAAAAATTAATCAATGGCCTATTGCAAAATGGTAAATAGGGCTTAAAAACGATTTCAATAGGAAGGGCTATGTTGTCTTTAGTGCGTTATATTTGCTTAAGTATTGTTATGATTATGTTTAGTATGCGGTGTGTTGCTGCGTCAGAAAATCAATTCATAGTGCCGTCTAGCTTAAAAGAATGGCAAAGTTGGGTGCAATATGCCCCGGTAAAAAATCCCTGTCCGGTTATTTATAATAAAGTAGATGATGCTCGGTGTGAGTGGATTTCACCTTTACGCTTACGCATTAAAAAATCAACCTCAGTTAAAACAGCATTACATCCTTATGAGGTTAATTTTGCGGCAACATGGCATATTTTAAAGGCTTCTTTGAAGCAGCCTTATTTTATTCATTTACCGGGTAATAAACAGCATTGGCCGCAATCAGTGACCATTAACGGCAAACCTGCTTTAATTATAGAGCGTCATAATCTACCTGTTATTGAAGTAACCACGGCAGGGCGTTATTTTATAGAGGGCGAATTTTATTGGACGCGTATTCCAGATAGGCTGCATGTGCCGAAGGCATTAAGTTTTGTTGAAGTAATCAGTGATGCTGTACAAGGTCAATTGAATAGAACCTTATTTACCTTATCAGGGCAGTATTTATTGCTCAATCACAAACATGAACACACTAAAAAAAATTCACCGATTGAAAATAGCTTAACTATTCAGGTTTATCGTAAATTAACCGACAGTATTCCCTTTGCAATTGAAACACGGATAGCCTTGCAAGTTTCAGGTGAGGCGAGAGAAATTCGTTTAGCGAATCCATTATTAAAGGATTTTAGGGTGACGAGTATTTATTCAAAATTACCGGTACGCATTGATGGGAATAAAACGATTTTTGCTCAGGTTAAAGCGGGTAAATATACTATTCGCTTAAACTCGATTCATGCCGGCAAAGTTGAAGCATTACATTTACCGCATTTAAAGGCTCCGTTTCCCTCGGAAGAGCTTTGGGTGATTGAACGTCAGCCGTATTTGCGTATTATTGATATTGATAATATGCATACCATCGATACTTCACAGACTAATATGCCAGCCGCATGGCAACATTTTTCGAGTTATCGCATGGGAGCTGGCGAAACAATGCAGTTTAAAATATTACAACAGGGTAATGTTTTACAGGAAAAAGATAAAATCAATCTCAAGCGTATTGTCTGGTTAGATTTTGATGGTCAAGGCATGAGTATTCAAGATACTTTATCAGGAAAAATGACAGAGTCTTGGCGTTTGGATGTGGATGGAGCTTTGGATTTACGCCAAGCGACTTTAGCAGGTAAACCGCATTTAATTACCCATAGTGATACCGCTGATTCTACAGGGGTAAAAGGGGTGCAGATTAATAAAGGGGCATTAAAATTACTGGCTAATAGCCGTTATGCCCCCAAGGGTATTGATGAGCTTAAAATGGGTTGGTTACATGATTTCAACCGAGCCTCAGTTGCGTTAAATGTCCCTCCAGGTTGGACTTTATTAACTGCTGTGGGCGTTGATGTCGATAATGGTTGGTTAGCAAAATGGAATTTATGGGATATATTTTTCGTATTAATTTTATCGATTGTCATCGGAAAGTTATGGGGGATAACATGGGGAATAATGAGTTTTTTCACTTTTTTTCTCACCTGGTATTTGCCTGATGCCCCTAAATCATTATGGATTACTTTAATTATTTGTACGGCTTTATTAAGAGTATTACCCAAGAATAAATTTCAACGCATGATTGGCAATTTGCGTTACAGTTCATTAATTATATTGGCGTTAGTAGTGGTACAGTTTGCGTTTGAACAAGCTCGACTCGGACTTTATCCGCAATTAGCCTCACATTCGCTGTATCGTTCACAAGCATATCCTATCAAGGAAAATAAACGGCAGGTTCATAAGGCAGCATTAGACAGTGTTGCTCGTGGTGTCGCAGTGATGAGTGCTGAAAATGATTATAGTTCTTATGCAAAAATGCGAAGTAATGCCCCTAGAAAACCGAAAGCGTTACAGCAAATTGAGCCGAATGCCGCGATTCAAACAGGCTTTGGCTTGCCTAAGTGGAAGCATAAACAATATCAATTAAGTTGGAATGGTAAAGTCAGTGCAGCGGCAGTGATTCATTTTTATTTTATTAGCCCCTCATTACAATTAGCCCTTAATTTTCTAACGATTGTATTAGTTTTAATCTTAATGTTGCGCATGGTGTTTTATGAAAAAAAACCGTTAGCGTTTAAATTTAATCAGCAAGGTGGTTTAAAAGCGTATCTTGCTAAAATAGCCATAGCGATTTTGTTAGTGTATTTGCCTTTAGGTCAAAGCGTATTAAAGCCTGTTATGGCGGCGAATAATTTTCCTGCCGCAGAACATTTACAGGCTTTAGCCACTAAATTAGCACTGCAAACCGATATTGCAAAACAACCGAGTTGTAAACCTATCTGTGGGCAAATTTCCAAAGGGCATGTTGATTTAAAGGATGAACAATTAACGCTCAGTTTTGAATTGCATGCACATCATGCTATTGCGGTGCCTTTGCCTTATGCAGAAAATTGGCGTGCTGAAAAAACCGTATTAAATAACAAAGCGGTGCAATTATTTTATCGTGATAAGGCGAATACCTTATGGATAATGCTCGAAAAAGGTAAACATCATTTATCGTTTACAGGCAGTGTTGCTCAACAAAATAGGCTGTCAATCAGTATGCCGTTAAAAGCTCATTTTTTTGAGTCGCATATCCTGCCTCAACAATGGCGGGTGTCAGGCATTTTAAATCAACAAGTGCCTGATGTATTAACCTTGACGCGGGTTAAACAAGCCCAGCAGTCGTTAAAAGAACGGGTTTTTTCACAAAAAAGTGATATCCAAGGCTCGGCTATTATTGAACGCCATTTATCATTAGGTTTGGATTGGCGCGTAAAAACGATGGTGCGTAAAACCTCTGATAAGCAGCATTCAGCATTTATAGAGTCGATTCCTTTGCTGGCTAATGAACAGATTTTAACAACCGGATTACAGCTTGAAACTAAAGATGGCAAGCAGTCGGCTTTGGTTAATTTATCATCAGGTAAACGTCAGTTAAGTTGGCAATCAATGATACAACCTGTTGATAGGCTCACTTTACAAGCGGCTAAGAATCCAAATTACCATGAAATATGGTTTTTAAAGTTTAGCCCGATTTGGTCGGTGAGCAGTCAAGGCTTATATACGGCAAATAAACAGCCACAACAATGGCAGCCTGAATGGCACCCTTATGCGGGCGAAAAGGTAGAGCTGACAATACAACGCCCTAAGTCAGTAAAAGGTACCACCTTTACGATTACGGATAGCGTTTTAGATATTAAAATGGGTGCACAAATTAACCATTATAAATTGAGCTTAAACAGTCGTAGTTCCAAAGGGGGACGACACCCTATTATATTGCCTGCGTATGCCAATATAAGTGCGGTTACCTATAATGGCGTGTCGCAAATGGTGCAACAAACTAAAAAAGCAGAGC
>CAJVYO010000053.1 GCA_913009515.1 uncultured Methylococcaceae bacterium | reverse complement strand
TAATAGGTAGACTAAAGTCTACGCCCCCACAAAAAATACGATTTTCAATATGGATGGGGTTTATCTCTACACCTCAGTTAATTCAACCCAGAAGGTTAAACCTTTATCGGGTTTTCTAAAAACACCAATTTTTCCATCCATCAGCTCAACAAGCTGTTTACAAATAGACAAACCAATTCCTGTGCCTTCAATTTGACCATTTACTTGATCTAAGCGATTAAACGGTTCAAATAATTGATCAAATAATGATTCAGAAACCCCCTTGCCCGTATCACTCACTCCAACTCTAAGTTTATTGCCCTTTATTCGTTCGCATGAAAAAGTAAGCAAACCCTTTTCACTATTATACTTTACAGCATTAGATGCAAAGTTTAATAACACTTGTTTTAATTTTCGATAATCTCCAAAGACCTCAAATACCTGACTATCAGATACCGTATTTTTTACATTGACATCCTCCCCGCCCTAAAGGACGGGGATTCCTACTGCTAGACGCTTATGCCCAAGCGCGAGAATGTTCTTTGCAGCATTAATATCTCTATCATGCGTTGTACCACACTCAGTACATGTCCATTCTCTTATTCCAAGTCCTGCTCTACCTTTCGGACTACTTTGGCTAATTAAGCCACAGCATGAGCAGGTTTGGGTAGTGTAGCTCTCGTTGACCTCTAAGAACACGCCTTGCGTCGCTACCGACTTATATTCAAGTTGTGTTTTCAGCATGAACCAGCCTGCATCCAAAACGGATTTTGCCATCTTGGTTTTTGCTAAATTCTTACTGCTGACATTGCCTACGATAATTAAACTATTTTCTTTGACTATTTTGCAAGTGAATTTATGTATTGCATCTTTGCGGGTATTTTTTATCTTGGCGTGAATGGCCTTAACCCGATTTTTCTTTTTAGCACGCTGAGCATTGCCTAGTTTTTCTTCTAAGTTTCGATAGCAATTTAGACGCTCTAAACTTTCGCCGTTTGAACAGGTTGCGGTTGTTTTTAGGCCTAAATCAATGCCAATCTGTCCACCTTCCGCTATTCGTTCCTCTGCTTCAACGTGAATGACAATATTAAAATACCATCGCCCCCGCGAATCTTGACTAAAGTTACCCGAACGAAATTTAAACTGGGATAAACCATAACTGTCCCAAACTTTAAAATAAAGCCCTGCATAGCGAACTTGACCATTGACCCACTTTGCCGCTCCAGCCTTAAAGGGAACCCACCCCAGTGCTTTTTTAGCCCCACCTGAACAGCGCCAATTGAGTTTATTTTTCTTAAATTGTTTACGTGCCTTAGCGTGAACCGCAATAGTTTCCTGCAGCGCCGTTGAATCAATGATCATATCGCGTTCTTTACGAAGTCCTTTTAAGTCTTTCATTAGCTCAAAGGCTGATACCCCACAATTCACATAACCCACTTCAGGAATCGGTACCCACGCCAATTCCGCACAGTCTGCATTAGCCGCATTCCACACTTGATTAACGTCAAAAGCCATACGATTTAACACGCTTACATGTTTATCTCTTACTCTGACAGATAGGGTTTTGATGATTGACTTCATAATTGATATACTAACACTTTCTTAATAGGTCTATCAATATAATTATGGAACTAAGAACAGGAAGACATTGTGTTTTTATGCTTCACGTACACTTGGTCTTTATTACAAAATACCGAAAATCAGCCTTTACAAATGAAATGCTTACTTCAATGAAAGAATACATGGAAAAAGTGTGTACTAAGTTTGAATGCACTCTGGAAGAGTTTAATGGTGAAGAAAATCATGTCCACCTACTTGTTAATTACCCTCCAAAAATGAGCATCTCAAAATTGGTTAATAGCCTGAAAGGCGTGTCGAGTAGAAGATTAAGACTAGATTATGCAAAAGAAATAGATAAAATTTATTGGAAAGGCGTGCTATGGAGTCCAAGCTATTTTGCAGGTTCAGTGGGCGGCGCACCTTTATCAGTTCTTAAGCAATATATTGAACAACAAAATAGACCGCTTTAAAAAAAATCAAAAGCACCCTTATATCCCCTCCCTAAAGGAAGGGGCTTTACGGGCTTATTGGTAAAAATGGAGCGAAGGCTAGACTGAGGTAAAACTCTGGTACGCAGGATTTAGCCTGCATACCAACAACCCTTTAAGACTGCGAGACTGAAGTTCCACTTCCCATCGTATTTAAATATTGTCTGTCCCGTTTTAAGTTGGTAGCCGATTATTTTGTAACTATATCTACAACGCCTGTAATTCAATCTCTGGCTGCCAGCCCAACCATTCATTTTGATATTCATTTGCTAACTCAAATATTTGACCTGAACGCATCTTTTCTTTTGGATATGTATTCGGGGTTGCAAATGAAATGCCCCCTGAAATAATACTTTCCATCGATTCTGCTTGCACTCTGGTGCCAGTAAATAAACCAATATCAACTTTAATACCACTAATATTCCAAAATTTACTATTCGCTTGTACTAACGGTGCATAACGTGGCGCAATATACACATCCATTAACACATGCGTTGCTGGACTCGCTAAAGCAATCGAACGTACTTCACCCACTTTAACTTGGCGATAATAAATATTATTACCCGCTTTAATAGAGCCTAAACGCGGTGATTTTAAAACAAGATGCAAGCCATGCTTAATTTCAGGTGAATCAAGATGCCCTTGAAAAACCGTTTGACTCGTTCCCTCGCCGGGTTCAATCGCTAAATAATTACCTGTTACAATTGTGTCTAAATGTTTGGTATTAAATAAACTTAATTGAGCAGACACTAAACGAAACTGCGTCCCTGAACGGGCAAACTGCATCGCACTACCGAGTAATTTAGCCGATGCAATAATCGCCTTATTATTGCTTGCTAATTTAACCTCAATAACTTCCCCCACCGGCACGCCTAAATATTTAATTTTAGTGCCTGCCTGAATACCTTGTGCCAACGAAAAATGAATATCAATGCGTTTAAAGCTTTCCAGTGCCTCGTCTTTGCTTGCATATAAAGGATAAGCCAGCCGTTTCGAAAACTGATTCAGCGAGGTCTTAGGTAAATCAGTATTGGTAAAACTAATCCCACCATTTAATAAAGCATGTACCGAAGCCAATTCTACCTTCACACCCGATAAACCACCCTCAACCTTCAAACCACTATTACGCCAAAACCGACTGGTATTTTTCACTAAATGTTTAAATTTAGCCTCAACTTCCACCCACATCGTAATTGAATCATCACTGGCACTTAAAGCATAATGTACGATTTCACCCACGGGTAATTTTTTAAAATACACTTTAGAGCCTAAACTCAATGAGCCTAACTCATCCACTTTCAAGGTAATTATTTTTACATTTTTTTTCGGCGAATAGCCCACTAAACCATTATCCGTTGCTTGGTCTTTATTTTTATATAGGGTATAAATACGCCCATTTTTAATTTTTCTAGTGCCTAATTTAGGGGTTATAAATTCAACCCCCCCACTCAATAAAGTACCGACCGTGCCCGTTTGAACATCTAATCCTTGCGTCCCCACACTCACTCGCACTCCACTGGCATTCCAAAAACGCGACTGTTTACTGACTAAATGCTTGTAACGTTCCGATATATGCACATAAATTAAAACTTCATCACCTTTTTTGCTTAATTTAAAATCATGCACTTGCCCTACTTGTATTTTTTTATATAAAACAGGACTCCCATATTCGATAGAATCTAAAGAATTTGCCTTAAGTACTAAATGCACGCCTTTATCACCGGATAAAATTAAAGGCGGCTTAGTTAAGGCTTTAAAATCTCGACTTGGCTTGCCTTCACCTAATTGCATTTTAATATGTCGCCCCTGTAATAATGAGCTTAAACCTGAAAAATCAGCCAGCGAAAATTTAGGTTTATCCAACCAAAATCGAGTCCCTTGCTTTAATAATTCTTCGGCTCTCGGGTCAAACATGACTTCAGCAACCACACTTTTTCCGGTTTTTTTATAACTAATTTTTTTAACAATACCAATTTTAAACGCATCATATTTAACTTCGGTCACGCCCTCTTCCAAGCCAATTGCGGATTCAAACTTAATATTAACGTTAATGCCGACTTTTGCACTATCAAAATCACCATATAATTTAAAACTATCTTCATTGATTGCATAATCATCGCTATTGGTATCGGGCGTATAAAATGAAATTCCGCCGACAATTAATGCCGCGAGTGATTCCATATGTACCGATAAACCGCTTAAATTTGCTTTAACCGATAAACCACTCGCATTCCAAAAACGCGATGATTTTTTTACCAGATTAATATAACGCTGTTCAATACGTAGTTTTATCACTACGCCATTATGATTTTTTGCTAATTCATAATCTAATACCTCACCTACCGGTATTTCCCGAAAATAAACCTTCGCACCACGACTCACTGAGCCTAAATGATCCGCTAAAATATTAATATATAAACCTTTGGTTTTATCATCTAAAGCAGGCGATGATTCTAATGCAATAAATTCTGTACGAAAATTGCCTTTACCGGGATTAATACTAATATAATTACCTGACACAATGGTATCTAATCCTGTAATTTCAGTAATAGACACTTTTGGTTTCACTAACCAAAACTGAGTACTGTCTTTTAAACCATTCATAGAGGATGGCTGTATTTCAGCTATCACTCGGACTTGTTTAAAATCATCACTCATATGTATTTTTTTCACCATACCAATACGCACGCCTTTATACATAATGGCGGTTTTTCCTTCACGTATCCCTGCTGCATCTTGAAATAAAATACTAATTTCAATGCCTTTTTCCTGCATATTTTGATAGATAGCCCAGCCACCTAATAAGGCAGAAATCAGCGGCAATAACCAAATAGCGGATAACCAATGTCTTTTGCGTACAACCGGCTTAGTCATTATCGATAACCTCTTGCCAAATTAACCGTGAATCTAACATTATTGCGGCTAACATGGTTAATATCACCACAATTTCAAATAAAAGAGCGGCTGGCATTAAATCGACCGAGGCAATCGGATGAAATTTAACAATCCCCAATAAAATACTAATCACAAAAATATCTAACATTGACCAACGTCCTATAAACTCTAACATATGATACATTTTTGCTCGTCCATGCGTTTGCAGTCTCCACTTTAATTGAATAGCCATTAATATCCATGCTAATGCTAGCATTTTTAATAACGGCACTAAAATACTGGCAACAAACACAATAATTGCAATCGGTAGCATATCAATATGCATTAAATGAATAATACCTGACATAATAGTATCGATACGCACATCACCGCCTTTATTGACACTCATAATCGGCAAAATATTCGCAGGAATATATAATAAAAATCCACTTAATAATAAAACCCAACTCCGCATAATACTATTCGGAATACGCGGATATATTTTACTCTGGCAACGCGAACATTCTTGGTAATCACTATCAATCTGATAAACGGCTATTTTATGACACTGCCGACAACACACATAGCCTTTTTCTAAAGCAGAATAGGCTTTAGTTTTCATGTCTTTCGATAGAACGCCATAATAAGGGCTTATTCAGTAATTGCATTTGCAAGGCATTAATCAATAATAATAAAATAAATGCGTATAGACCTAATTCTGCGTTTAATTCTGCATCATCTCTTAATTTAATCGCTGCTACAATAATACTTAACATAAAAATATCGAGCATTCCCCAGGTATTTAAAAGGTTATAACATTTAAAACTCAAAGCTAAATAACAACTTTTTTGCTTGTGGTGTAATCGCGTGGTAATAAAAATCAATAACACCATTTGTAATAAAGGCACGCATAATAAAGTAAACATGACTACCACCGCCAACCCACCATTTGCAGTTTCAAACAAGCTGACCACACAACTGACTAAGGATAAATAAACCGTTTCATCGAACATGGTTAAACTCATAAACGGTAAAAATATAGCGGGAAAATACACTAGCAATCCCATAAAAACACACATAAAATCATTGCGAATAGATGAGCGTGTGGGATGCTCTAAAATAAAATGACAGCGTGGACATTCACTGACATAACCATCAGCAATATTCACTTTTTCAATCAGCAAATCACAGTCAGGACACGCCATTAATTTATCTATATTTAAAGGCAACGGCATTTTCTTGGGGCAATAATTCTTTTAATTGCAACATTAAATCATCTGTTGGATGAATACGCCATTGTTCTCCGAATTGTAACGTCGCACGAGCGGCTTCAGATTGATATTGAGCGGTTAATGGACAGCCGCCACCGGTAAAAGGACGTAAAATTTCCATGAGCATCAAAATAAACTGTTCACGCTCTTTATCATCGTGAAAAGAGGTTAATTTAATCGCTAAACTTCGTACATATTGCTCTCTAGCTTGCTCTAAGGTATAAATTTTATCAGCCACCACACTCAAAGCATCCGTATAACTATTCATCCGAGCATTACATTCTATAATCAACACTTCATCGGTAATCAGTAATTCGCGATACTGCTCATAGACTTCATTATAAATAGTAATATCCGCCCTTGAATCCTTATCATCTAAGGTGGCAAATCCCATCATTAGGCCTTTTCTATCCTGACGCGTACGTACACCCAAAAGTAAACCCGCTAATCGAATATCTACTTTACTGCGTGAATTTGCAATATTAGCCAAGGTTTTCGCCAATGAATTTGACACTAAATGCTTTAATTCTCCACGGTACTCATCCATAGGATGACCGGTTAAAAATAAACCCAAGGCTTGTTTTTCAAAGGCTAAACGGATTTTTTCTGACCATGCAGGTACATTAACCGCATAATCAATGACTTCATCTTCAGGCTTCTCTGCATTCACCGCCAAACCAAATAAATCATTCTGGCCTACTTCCAACATTTTTATATGCCGTTCAGCGACTTTAATCGCTGTTTTTAATTCTGCAAAATGACTGGCTCTATTATCATTAAAAACATCAAATGCCCCACTACGAATTAAGGCTTCAAACACCCGCTTATTCACTTTGCGTAAATCAACGCGCTTACATAAATCATACAGCCCTTTAAAGTCTCCCCGCTCAGTTCGCTCTTGCAATAAATCCTCAATCGCTGCTTCACCCACGCCTTTAATCGCACCAATCCCATACACAATTTCATCTTTATCATTAACCGTAAAATGATAATAGGATTGATTAATATTCGGCGGACAAAGCGTTAAACCCATGTCTTTACACTCTGCAACCAAGGTAACAATTTTATCGGTATTATCCATATCTGCCGATAAAACAGCTGCCATAAAACCCTGTTGAAAATGCTGTTTTAGCCAAGCTGTTTGATAGGCAACTAACGCATAAGCGGCAGAGTGAGATTTATTGAAACCATATCCAGCAAATTTTTCCATTAAATCAAAGACATAGGTAGCTATTTCTTCAGGAATACCATTTTTAATAGACCCTTCGGTAAACGTGAGTCGCTGCTTTGCCATCTCCTCTAATTTCTTTTTTCCCATCGCCCGGCGCAGCAAATCCGCGCCACCCAGCGTATAGCCACCCATTGGAATGCTTAAATCAAAGACTTCTTCTTTACCAATATATTCAATACTGATAATTTCATCCCAAAAAATATCAGATTCAGCAATATTAATGAGATTTTTATCCTTTAAAGCAATACCAAAATTTTTAACTCGATGCCGTGACACTCTACTTTTAGGCTGCTTAAAATTTAAACCCGATGACATTGTTCCGCGTTTCAAGCCAAGAGCATCATCAATTTCTCGCCAAATCATGCCACTTTGATATTTACTCGCAGCAATTAAATGCGTTACTTCACGCGGTAATATATGCTTCGATTGATTACGCACTTTATTTTTAATATTTTGATATGCTAAATCTGCTTTTTTCTTTTTATCATCACTTAAAAAGGGAGCAATTGAATCATAAAACTTTATAACATCTTCACGCCCTGTTATCTGTACGCGATAAGATACATAAAGCTGGCCTTTATATTCTGTTCGCTTAACATTAAATAAACCGACAATACCTAAGCGTAACAATAAATGCTGTATTTGTTCAATTAATAAAGGTGATGTTGAATTATAATCAGCATGGCCTATTTTTGTATCAAAACTACCATCTGTTGACCATAAAACACCTAAAAATAAACGTAACTGTTCAGTTGATAATGTGTAAACCCATTGAGGAATTTCTTTATCTCGAGAATGTGCTCGTTTTACAACCGTATCAACCCACTTATTAAACTGACTAATAAAACCAACACGAGCATAACAAACCGTTTTTCTACCTTTATGTTCTTGGTAATCCAAGGGAGCTTCACAATTAAATAACGCCAAGCAACTTTGATTAAAATCATTAATTAAAGCTGCATCAGTATTACAAAAATAACTATTTGAAGGTGATTTGGTTGATAAATGTCCATCACCAATCAAATAAGCGATTAATTTAATCTGAGCATCTGATATATCACTTTGATGCTCAATAGGTAAAATTTTAGCAAGTGCAATATACTCACCAACTTTAAAATTTTCTAACGGTTGCCAGCCTTGAATGGTATAAAATAAATGCTCTTTGGTTGCCTTTATTTTACGTTTGGTACGTGTTGTAATTTCCCAAACATCCTGCTCACCATTAGGAAATATATCCGCTATACACTGCTGTTCTATTTTATAGGTCGTTAAATTTAAAGAAAATATTTTACGCCCTAACCAATAATCTGCATTGTTAGCTATCGCTTTTAATGTAACTTTTTTACCCGTGGCAACATCAATAATTTCACTAGAACCACTTAAACACCTCCGCAGTAAATCCGCACCACCCAGCGTATAGCCACCCATTTCACGGGCAATTTGCATCACCTGTTCTTGATATAAAATAACCCCATTGGTCGGCTCTAAAATTGGCTCTAAAACCGGATGAGCATATTCAGCTTTTGCCCCATGTTTTACATTAATATAATCATCGACCATGCCAGACTCTAAAGGCCCCGGACGAAATAAAGCCACTAAGGCAATAATGTCATCGAAACAATCAGGCTTAAGTTTTTTAATTAACTCCTTCATGCCCCGTGATTCTAGCTGAAACACAGCCGTTGTTTCTGCACGGGTTAATAATTCATAAGTCTTTCTGTCATCACGAGGAAT
>CAJVYO010000052.1 GCA_913009515.1 uncultured Methylococcaceae bacterium | reverse complement strand
ATGCAATAGTATTAAGACGATTGTCATTATAAGTATAGTAAAAATAAATGCTTTTATTGTTTTTTAAAAATCTAACGTTTACATCACCGGCCTGCGCTGTGGCGCGGCTTTTGCGCTTTTTGCAAAAGCCGCGCCACAGCGCAGGTCGGGTGCATGTTTATGTTAGCAATTAATCGGCGCACATATCATTAGGAGTACGCAATGTAGATACGGCTATGCACCCAAAAATAATACTACAGTGCTCAATTACTCTAAATTTGTGAATATGATCATCTGTGCTAATTTCTTGATCTAAGCAATGCACGATTTCATTGTATTCGTATTCAGATGCAAAAGGCATCGTAATCGAGAACATACTTCTTTCATATTTCTGGATATAGCAAATATCACACTGACTATGCACTGTTTCGAAGACTGATATAAAAACAACGATAATAAACAATAAAGGCAATATTCCAAATAGCGCAAGTTTGCGGACCAATTTGGTTATTCGCATGTTATCGACCCCGTCCTCCATTGCATATTCCACATTTAGGTGTGCATACCTTATTTTCAATTCGGTTTTTAACTTCTGATAATGATAACCCAATGCCGTCTAACCGGAGCCCCGTCGTAGTGCTTACATCATTTAATGCTTCATCTTGATCCGAGTCTGGGCGCATAATTCGATGCCCATATCTTGCTAGTTCGCCCCACTGATACCCCGATTGTACTCCTGCTGAAAAATGTTGGACCTGATTGCTTCCATCTTTAAATTCTTCTTTAAATCCAGAATCGTCAAAAACACGTTGTCCAACTTGCGTTTGATCAGTACTTGTTGCCCATTCATTAACGCCGGCCAATACATATGAAACATCTTCCACATAAGTCTCTTCGTCATTATTCCAAAAACCAGTGTAAAACTGCACAGCATAGCCCCAAATATCTGCCATTGCATGACAACTACACTTTTCCTTTTTCTTTACTAGCTCCATCTGCCCTATTGCATATTCGCGTATTTTTTCCCGGGAGGTTAAGTTTGTATTGGCGTATTGGGTAGACGTAATTTTGCTACCTATTGGACCCGGAGTTGATGATCTGCTACGAGCTAGGGTGCCACTATCGATGACATCTGTTGAGTTTATACCAATTGGGCCTGGTCGTTTTCCATGTGCCATAGTCTAATTCTCGTTCAACCAAGTGTAAGTAAGAGTTTTTGCATTGCTAACGCCAAAATAAGCCGCCGTAAAAAGGGGCGCGTTTTTTGCGACAGCAAAAAACGTGACGCTTTTTACGGTCGGCTTGATTTTTTTGTTAGCTTTGGCATACACCACAGCTTATAAAAAACTGAAATAAGCCAAAGCCTTAAAAATAAATGCAAAGAAAACAAACAGACCGTTTCATTGCACACGAATACTTGATTAACCCGATTTTAGATTATTGATTAAAAAATGAATAACCAAAACCTTAACAGAATTAAAAGCTAACGCCAAAATAAGCGGCGGACAAAAGGGGCGCATTTTTTGCGATAGCAAAAAATGTGACGCTTTTGTTCCGATTAAGGTAGAACAGCCAGTTACCCGACTACCCCCTCACAGATCCCTGCGTGCGGAATTACCGCACAAGGCTCTTCAAAACTGCTCGCTTTGCACACGGTTTTTATACCGCCTTATATGCTATTCCCCGCAGTGAGGTTTGCTCCTATAATCCGACCCTTCATGTTCGGTAGGAGTTTCCTTTGCGGGCTACACAGTTTTGTACATCCCTTCCCCATGTACGCGGCTTTCCCGCGCTCAGAGTACTATGAATGTATCTGACTCCCCTCCAGTCATCAGCCATCCTTCTTTTAGTTGGGTAGGCTTACCCGTATAGTCAAGACTTAGGTTTTTGATTAGCATCAGGGTTTCCCCCTCATCATTACCTTATCTTACTGTCAGGAACTGCAAGGGTCTCACAAGTTCTCATCATTTCTCTCTATACATGTCACGCCCTACAACACCGACAAACCCTCCAGAGTCTCACTAAAATGACTCCTTAGTATAGGCTTCCATTAGCGGAATAATGTCGCCGTTTGTATAATAATCTAACGATGCTGAAATAGCTTCAGGAACGTGCAAGTCCCCTGTGACCTATATAGTTCTCTGTGTACGCTTCGCGACTATTGTCTACGTTTGCCGCAGTCGAAACCGCAAACAACGCTCCGTTAGCAACGCAACACTCGATACTGGTGGTTAGTTAAACCTTATGAAACCAATCCTTTGATTTACCCAGACAAGGACTTTCACCTTGCAAGAAATGACAAGCTTAAATTGGTAGCCGCTAGATTTAAGGCGTTAATCTACCCCTTAAATGTACCTGGTTTTCTAAAATTTCATCTGCTTTTCTCTTTTCATAAGTAGAAAAATCAATTATATCCACATTTCTTTTATCAAAACTACTACTGAAATCAGCAAAATAAATCTTTTTGTAAATAGAAAAAGAATTATGTTCTTGAATAAGATCAAATATTCTGTTAAAAACGTGATTTTTGTAATGACTATAAAAATGTCCATCTGTAGACATAGGTGAATTTACATTATCATAGTTATGTAGTAATAATATTTTTTCATCAAAAGTACCTTGATATTTATCTTTTTTAAACTTCTCTATTATTTTCTTTGGGAAATATTTATTAAGTATCTCACCTTCTTCTGGAACTTTTATTTTTGATTCATCTCTAGACTTCCTATCCCAAATACTTAAGTTCAAAAATTCATTATTCTCTGAAGGAAATTTACTAAAAGTATAACTATCTATATCTTTAAAAAAATCAGCAATTTCATCTATAAATAAAAGTAATTCCTCATCTTTTTTTATATTTGGAAACATGAATTGAACTTGCATCAAATTATTTTGGGCTAAAGAAAATGGATAATCAATAGCTAAATCATATTTTTCAATGTAAAGTTTTGATAAATATTTTGTGATATGTTTATAATCTTTAAATTCATCTAAGGCTGTATATATTTCATCTTCATTATCTGTTTGAAAGACTAAAGGTATTTTATAATTATTTAGTATTTTTCCCTTTGATAATTCATTCATACGCTTTATAAAATCCACTTCATAGTTATCAATAATTTTATTTGTAGAAGAAATAATTGCACCTAATTCTACCCCCTTATTTTCATACAAAATATCAGGTTCTTTTTTTATATGCTCCCCCATAGTTATTTCATCCAGAGAAACATTAATTTTATTTAATTTTTCTATAAAACATTTGAATACTTCTTTTTCAAGTTTAGTTTTTTCATCATCATTTTTACTCATTTTTAAATCCAATTTTAATTATTAACTGATGTTACGCAGCCTTGAGTAAAAAGTGTATCATTTTCGATATGAAAATAAATCACACAGCCAAGTAGGGTGGACAAGCTTATTTAGCGTAGCGAGATAACGAAGCCCAACATTTTAATTATAATATTGGATTGGACAGGGCTTCCTATCGTCAGCCCAACCTACGAGATACAGGGCTACAGCTTAATCAATGCGACAGCAAACCCCCGACTTAAAAATTCTGTGAACACCTAACTATATTATTATCACGAACTTTTGCCCTGACAACTTGATATTAGCATGGTTTTCAAGCAAATTTGCTTGTCTTTTTCAATGTCAGATAAATATGCCTTAATAAGTTGATATTAACCTATAATTCAGGCAACATTGCTTACATATTTAGATTTAGTCTAGCTATTACAAAATACGATGTCAATACGGCACACCACCACGTAATAATATTAACGGCTATCAACAAACATGCTCATCACTTCAAACTTCAAACCCGCATGGTGGCTTACAAACCCCCACCTACAAACCCTATACCCTAATCTATACCGTAAAGTGCCTAGCATTCCCTTAAATCGTGAACGCTTAATCACCCCTGATGGGGATTTTATCGATATTGATGGTTGTAAAAAAAATGGACAACAACCTATTATTATTTTATTACACGGTTTAACCGGTAGTAGTCAATCGGGTTATATTAAAGGCTTACAACACAGATTAGCAAAGCAAAATTTTCGCAGTATCGCGTTAAATTTTCGTGGCTGTAGTGGGGAATATAATCACAGTTCACGCTGTTATCATTCAGGTGAAACCGGTGATATTGATTTTCTCTATCGCACTTTACGAGAACGTGAACCCGATACACCTATCGCGGTCATAGGATTTTCATTAGGTGGTAATGTACTTTTAAAATGGTTAGGTGAACAAAACGATAATTTAGATTTATTTGCAGCGGCGGCCGTATCAGTTCCCTTGGTATTAGGTGTGTGTGCCAATAAATTAGATACGGGATTTTCAAAAGTGTATCGGAAAAATTTATTAACCGAATTAAAAGACTATATTCATCTGAAACGGGACTATTTACAGCAGATTGGACACCATAAAGAAGCGGAAATTTTAGCCAATATCGGGGATTTAACATCGGTGAATTCCTTTTGGCAATATGACCAACAAGTAATTGCTACTCTGTATGATTTTGCCAGTGCCGAAGACTATTACCAGCAATCGAGTTCACGGCAATTTCTCCGCGCCATCACCACGCCTACGCTGATTATCCAAGCCCAAGATGACCCATTTATGACTCCCGATGTCTTACCGACTATTGATGAATTATCGCCAACGGTGCAGTTAGAGGTCACACCAGCAGGCGGCCATGTGGGCTTTATTTCAGGAAATAATCCTTTAAAACCGCAATATTGGCTAGAACAACGACTGCCTGAATTTTTACAGCAACATTTATCCTCAACAAGCCATTTTTAATGGGCACTATATTCTTGACAGATTTTCTCACTATCTTGCTCTGTTAAATTTTCTTGTGTTAAATCACAAAAAAATCCATTCGATGTTTGTCTAAAATTTTGACACGATTTACAAATACCAAAAGATTGTGAATTATTTGCCTTTTGTAAAGCCAACAACGCTTCAGTAAAAACAGTTTCTCCCGCCAACATATCAAAATTATCGGGCAATAATTCCGTTGCTTTCGAGAATAAAAAATCGGGTTTAGCTTTATTTAACAGTCGCTCGCCTTCGAGTAATAATTTAATATGCAACACACGTTTATCATGTTGATCTTGATTTTTCTGAATCAAACCTCTTTTCTCTAATAAAATTAATGTCTGTGAAATAGTGCCACGTGTCATGCCTAGATAATTAGCAATTGCGGCGGGGGTATCGCTATACTTATTACATTCTGCTAGATATTCTAATATTTGAAAGTGTACTAATTGTAATTTTAATTCCGCACACCGCTTACGTTCTTCTGAACGAATTAATGCCGCCATACGTTCTATTAATTCGAAAACGTTTGGTTTATTCATCATCATGCCAACTCCATTCTGTGGCACATCATAGCACAAAAATTTGCCCTCTTTTGATTACAAAAAAAAGCCCAAAATAACGCTATTTTGAGCTTAATAATAAATCACCACACAGCCACTAAACATTCAAATAATCACTAATTTTGTCCCGGCAACATACCCACTGAACCCGGCTTAATGCGTTTACACTTCACCACCACATCTTCCAAATAACAGTGTTGTAAGCCTTGTTTATCACTACACTCATTACAAATCACCTTGCCTTTGTCTTTCACCGCGTCTAAATGCCAGCCATAACCCTGAGTTTGGCAAAACTTTTTAGAATAACGTTTAACCTTATAAGGTTTCATTGCGGTGTTTTTCGCACGGTCTAATGACTCGCACTTAACAGAAGGAATCGTATTCGCCATTAAGTCTCTGTAAATATATTCTGTTGCAGATACCGAACTCGAAAAACCAATTACTATCATACATAGATGTAAACAATTAAATTTCATACCACGCTCCAATTTATATTTATGAGTAGTTGCTTAAAACACGTACATTCAATAATCGTGTTTCTTCATTTAACTGTTGTTTTATGGGGGCAAACTTATCAGCCTCACTACTTTTAACCGCGAGCAAGACACTCACTGCAGCGACCGCTACTAATGCAATATAAAGCATACTCCTATCTTTTTCTGGTTCATTTTCACTCATCGTTATACCTATTTTTATTATTTTAATATCGAGTCGATACTATATTTAAAATATCACTGTCTGTCAAACAATTATCGATTCGCTATTATTTTTTTAATGCCTGTAGCATCTATTGATGCAGAATGGTAAGCTAACAAATAAGTTTTTTTACGCATCCAGGACTCTTATGACAACTTTAAATAAACTCAAACAATCCATTTTAACCACCAGTATCGCCCTCCTACTAAGCACCTCTGCCTTTGCTAAATCAGATGATGGTAAGCATAAATCGCACGCCCTTTATCAAGAAAATTGTGCCAGTTGTCATGGAGCGGATCATGGTGGTTATTTAGCCCCTGCTATTAATAAAGAAACATTAAAAGGGCGTAGTCCAACGGCTTTGCGTAGCTTAATTATGACCGGTAGTTTTGAAACGCTAATGCCCGCTTTTTACGGCCGTTTATCGGACAGTGAAATTCGTGATATGGTGAAATATTTACAAAATACGCCTAAAAAAGCGAATCCGCCGTATACCATGAAGGCAATGAAAAAATCCTTAGAAATCTACGTCAAAGATGAATCTAAATTGCCCAATAAACCGACCTTTAAAATAGACAGCATGGACGATATTATTGGCGTAGCAGCACGTGGAAAATATGGTCGTGGACAAGGTTCTGAAGCGGTTTTTATCAATAGTAAAACCCATAAAGTCATTGGCAAAGTCCCTACCAATACTGCTGCCCATATTATTGAATTTAATCCCGCTAATCCTCGTTGGGCGTATGTAAAAACCGATGCCGCTGAGATTTATAAAGTCGATTTATATACTATGCAAGCCACACGCAGTATTAAAACCGGTTTTAATGGCCCTGCTATTGGCATATCACGCGATGGTAAATATTTAATGGCAGGCTCGTTTGTACCGCATAATGCCGTGATTTTAGATGCAGACACCTTAGAACCGTTAAAACAATTTGAGCTAGAAGGCATCGACCCTGACGGTAAAATGGTGAGTTCAGATTCAGGGATGATTATTGGTACGCCGTATGCAGATATTTTTGCGATTGCTTTAGAAAATGCGGGGCAAGTCTGGGTAGTAGATTTGAAAAAAGGTTTTCCGATTACCAAAATTAAAAATGTCGGCCGCCATTTACATGATGCGTTTTTAACGCATAAAGGTAAAAAATTGATGGTTGCCTCGTATGATGACAGCATTGTCACCGCGATTGACTTAGAAAAACGTAAAATTATTAAAAAACTCCCTGCCGGTTGTGTGCCTCATGTTGGTGGTGGAGCGGCGGTTAAAGTCGATGGGCGTACTTTAGGCTTTGGTACTAATTTCGGGACTTGCGATGATAATACCGTGGTTAGTGTTTGGGATTTAGATACCATGAAAGTAGTTAAACAAATTCCTGTTTCAGGCGGTACAGAATCACCTGCCGCTCACGCCAATGCTCCGTATGTTGCGGTGGATATCATCACCAAAGATAGACGTGCTAGAACTATCCAATTGATAGATAAAAAATCGTTAGAAGTCGTTAAAACGCTTGATGTCGGTGGTCATGCGTATTTCCCTGAATACAGTGCAGACGGTAAATATTTATATGTTAGTGCAGGCTATGCAGGGGATGAAGTGATTGTTTATGATTCACATACCCTCAAGAAAACGGCTAATATTCAAATGGAAAGCCCAGCGGGTATTTTTTCACGCGGACGGGTTAAATATATGACGCGTGGTTTATCACCTGATGAAATGGAGTAAGCCATGAAATTATTAGCCTATTCATTACTAACGCTCGGATTAAGTGTTAGTTTTAACAGTCATGCCGCCAGTATTTATGCCGGTAAAGCGAAAGCCGCAGCCGTTTGTTCGCAGTGTCATAGTATTCGTAATCATAATGCAAGCTCACCGATTCCACCCTTAGCAGGACGCAATGAGGAATATATGGAAATGGCATTAAAACAATACCGCGATAAAACCCGCCGTTCCGCTATTATGAATAATATTGCCAGTGGCTTAAGCGATCGTGATATTAATAATATTGCGTCTTATTACAGTCGTTTAAAACCTTAATGCGACTTTTTTTACTGGGCTTATCACTGATAAGCCCTTTATTACTGGCAGCACCCATGCCTGAACGCCAAGCTGACATTCGTAATCTACTTAAACATGATTGCGGCTCTTGTCATGGTTTAACACTGAAAGGCGGTTTAGGGCCTAGCCTAAAAGCTGAAAAATTAATAAACCTATCGGATGATTTTTTAATCGATACTATTCAAAATGGTCGTCAAGGCACGGCGATGCCACCGTGGAAACCCTTTATTAACGAAGCGGAAACTCGCTGGCTTATTCACACTTTATTACGATAATCATGAAAAAAATTCTCGCCCTAACCGGCTTATTACTCACTGGCGTTAATACCCTCTACGCCGATGAAATTGGCTGTATTACCACCTCTTGGAAACTAATTGGCTCCAATCATAAAGTCTGTGTGCAAGCCTTTGACGACCCTAAAGTTCGCGGGGTAAGCTGTCATATCAGCCAAGCAAAAACCGGCGGTTTAAAAGGTACTTTTGGACTCGCTGAAGATCCGTCTAAATTCTCAATTGCTTGCCGCCAAGTCGGTAAAATTGTAATTAAAGAAAACCTCCCTGAACAAGAAATTGCCTTTAGTGCAGATACTTCTATTTTATTTAAAGAAACGCGCGTCACCCGACTATTTGATAAAAAACGCAATACCCTTGTATATGTTGCTATCAGCCGTAAATTAATTGATGGCTCACCCAAAAATAGCATTTCAACCGTGCCAATTATGCCTTGGACTAAATAATGCTTTCAAAAATTCTGCTTGCTGGTCTTGTTTGTGGAACAATTGCTTGCACCCCTTTACGCGGTACTGGTGATTTAGGCGTAGTGATTGAACGCGAACCTGCCGCAGTACAAATCATCAATACTACAGATAAAACCAGTTTAAAACGCATTACTGGCTTGGGTGATTTGTCGCATGCTTCGGTAGTGTATTCACGTGATGCTCGTTATGCGTATATCTTTGGGCGTGATGGTGGTTTAACCAAAATTGACCTGCTACAAGATAAAATTGTAAAACGTATTCTTCAAGCCGGTAACAGTATTGGCGGTGCGATTTCTCAAGATGGCAAAATTATTGCGG
>CAJVYO010000051.1 GCA_913009515.1 uncultured Methylococcaceae bacterium | reverse complement strand
CTTCATATATTAATCGCTTCCAATAGGAGATCCATCAGGAATTTTAGGTGTTTGTGGTTTTTTAAATTTTATAGGATTCTTTTTGAAATTTGAAATCATCTGTATCATTTCTTTGTGATACATTTTTTGAATTCCAGTTTTTTTAGAGTTTTTTAGAAGTAAGCTAATTTTATCAATTTTATCATTTACAATTGCATTTACCTGCCAGTACATGTCTTTATTTGATGACAAATGAAACAAATGATTCAATACTTGGTAATCATTTAAATAATGAATTTACCGGTAATGCAGGAAATGATAGCCTAGATGGAGCAGAAGGCTCTGATATAGCATTATATAAAAGCATTCAATCCGATTATAAAATAGAAGTAATTGAATCAACTATCCAAATTACCAGTTTAAATAGCAATGAAGGCATTGATACCTTATCGAATATAGAGTATTTACAATTTTCAGATACGACTATTGAAATTGCCTCCTTATTAAATCCAACTACCATACCAACAACACCTGCTGAGGTTGATATTACACCGGCTGAAGGTGATAGCAATCATATTAATTATTTTTTATTACAAATTAGCGGTGCATTATCTATTGATGCATCAGTTAATTTTCAAACTCAAGATGGTACAGCAAAAGCAGGCGAAGATTACATAGCAACTTCTGGCACATCAACTATTCTAGCAGGTGAACTAAGTACTGTTATTGGTGTAGAAATTATTGGCGACCAGATTAGCGAACAAGATGAAACATTTTTTCTAGCAATCACCAATCCGCAAGGCGGTATTTTTCCAACTGGAATGACAGAAGTGATTGCCAGCCGAACTATTATTGATGATGACTTAAATATTAGTGCTAATAATATTCAAATTATTGGTATTAATCATGACCTCTATTAAAAAACAACCGGTTAGTGACGCGATAAAAAAAGGCAATTATTTATTAGTCATTTTTATCGGTCTGCTTATTTTATTTTCATCTTTTTTATTACATCAAAAATATATTACTAAACGAGCGGTTGAAGATTATTCAACTATCATCTACGTGGTAATGGATGTGCGTTTAGAATTGTTTAATTCCCATCTTTGGCTAGAAGAATTTTTAGCGGGTGATGTTACACAAGATATTAACCATATCTGGATAAGTAATAATAAAGCAACTAATAGTATTCATAACATTATTACTAACAAACTACCCGCTACCAAGGTTATCGACGACAGCTTAAAACAAGATTTTACGCTATTATATGAAACCATAAATACCTTACATACTTTATCGCAAAGTAGAGTTAAAAATTTCGAGAATTCACTGGCGGGCAGCTCTTCAGATCAAGAATTTGATAAAATATTCCATCACATCATTAATCAAACTACCAGTATTGAAAATAAACTACAATTAAAAGTCAAAAAACATCTTACTGATGCTGAAAATGTCTTAAATATTTTATTATTATTTATTGCTATTACCTCTACTTTAGTTATTATTATGATTTATCGTTATAGTCGTTCAATCGATAAATCACAATTAAAAAACAATAAACATTCTGAATTGTGTCGCTTAAGATATTATATTGCTCATACGTTACAACAAAATAACACTACAGATGATAAATTAAATAATGTATTGCATTATTTATATGATTTTAAATATATAGCGAGTAGCAAAGCATCAGGCATTTTTTTATTTGAAAATAATAAGCCTAAAAAATGGCTACAATACGATAATCATTCTAATAATACAGCCATTATCAAAAATAAAGCCTTATGTTTTGATTTTTTAAATAAACAATTATTAGAACTCACTGAAAACCTCTTTATAGAAAAAAACGCCATCGATACCGTCGCTGCTCAATTACAGCCTTGCTATATTATCCCGATTAAGAGCGAAGAAAATAATTTAGGGTTGTTATTTTTTTATATGGAATCTGATTTATTAAATGAGCCTGAATTTTTAGGTACCCTACTGGGTATATGCGAAATGCTTGCCTTAGCGATTAAAAATGAGCTTTTTCAACAGGCCTTAATTAAAGAAAAATTACTAGCCCAACAAGCTAACCAAGCTAAATCTAAATTTTTATCCTCAATGAGTCATGAATTTAGAACACCGCTTAATTCAATTTTAGGATTTTCTCAATTATTAAAATATGGAGAAGATTTATCTGAAGACCAATTAGAAGACATCAATCATATTTTATCCAGTGGTAAACATTTATTAAATATTATTAATGAAGTATTAAATTTATCTCAGATAGAATCAGGTGAATATTCATTATCAATAAAATCAATTAACTTAACAGCATTAATTAATGAATCTATCTCATTACTAATACCGCTAGCAAAAAAACAAGCTATTCATATTAACATTAATAATTCATCAAATAATGATATTTTCATAAAGGCAGATAAAACCAAATTCAAACAAGTAATTATTAATATTCTCACTAATGCAATAAAATATAATAAAAAATCCGGCACTATCAATATAAGTATTAATGTAACCGATAACAAAACAGTCAAGGTCAGTATTCAAGATACCGGCATTGGCATATCAGACGAAAACCAAGAGAAAGTGTTTAGCTCTTTTAACCGCTTGGGACATGAAAATTCAACAATAGAAGGCACAGGCATCGGCTTGGTACTCACTAAAAACTTAGTCGAAATGATGGACGGTTCAATAGGCTTTAGCAGCATACTCAATACAGGCTCGACTTTTTGGGTTGAAATGCCACCTGCATCAATAATTCAAAATAATTGAGCCAAAAACAGCCGCTGTTAATTATTAATTATCTTAATTCAGTGTTTTTAGAGTGTATTACTGTTGAAATATGACTAAATTTATTTTTTAATATTTTTCCATGTCGGATAACTCAATATTTAAAGCCTTTGTTGAAATCAATAATTCCCACATACACACTAACAAAGACAATATAATCATACTCATACTGATTAAAAATAGATAAATAGCAATATGATTTAATGCTATAAAAATGAGTCCTATCGTAATCACACTACCAATAATGCCGATAACAGCCAATAGTTGCATAAAAATAATTAAACGGACTCTTATTCTTAATGATTCAACTTGCTTACGTGCAACCGTACTTTGCGTTTCATTAAAAACAATATGTAATTCACGAATACGTTGAGCAATCGCTAAATAACGATTTGCATATGCTAAAAATAAAACCGAAATGGCAGGAAATAATAATGCTGGTGTTGTAATTGTAATATCCATCTAATTTTTATTCCCATTCAGCGTTAATATCAACCATCAAAATAGTTTTATTATCAATATATAATGATAATGTTCGACATAATAAACTATTCCCAAAATCTCGATACCTTTCTGATAAAATCACCTCATTATTCTCACCAAAACTATCCAATGCAAGAATTTTATAAAAATAAGGACGAGATGACCAGTTATAATCAATTTTGCTGTTATCAGTCACCCATTCAGAGTCTTTAAAATTATAATCAGGTGATATTTGCTTGCCGCCATTATCACATAAATAAAAACGTAACAGACCTAATGTTTTATAGTTATGAATAGGAATATAAGCTAAGCTAAAAACGGAGTTAATTAACATTTCTTTTAATTCAAAACAAAAACCTTTTATTTTATTAACCTGATGAATTTTATTCCGTTCTTTATCAATATTATTACCTAATAATGATGCTCTTAACTTATTTATTTGTGATAAATAATCATCAGAAACTTGAAAATCAGCTTGTGCTTCAGAAAATAAAAAACCTTGTATAAATTGTGCTTCAATATTCAAGGCAAAGAAAAATTCTTGCTCTGTTTCAACGCCTTCACAGATTATTTTACAGCCATGCCGTTTACCAAATCGAGTCAGCAACTGAACAATTTCACGAGAAACACCCTCTTGCTTTGCTGCTTGCTTAAATAAAGTCATATCAATTTTAATAATATCTGGATTAATCGCGACAATACGTTCTAACTGTGAATTACCTGCACCAAAATCATCAATAGCCACTTTTAAACCCGCTTCACGATATTTCTTTACTACTTTAATTAATTTTTCTAATTCTGCATCATGCTCGGTTATTTCAATGATAATACGATTTTTATCAATATTAAGGCGTTCCAACATATCCAGTGTAGGCAAGCTATTCAAGTCTTCAATATGCTCCAGCCATGCAGCTGAAATATTAAGTGTTAAATAACAATTTTCATCTTCTATTTTTGAAAATGCTTGCAATGCCATCCAGCGAATATTTCTATCTAATTTAATTAACTCTTCACTTGATATTTTTTTAGATGAAAATAGTTCACCAGCAGATGTAATCGTGTCATTACATTCTTGCCTTGCGAGTGCTTCATAACCAGCAATATTACCCGTTATTACATTAATAATGGGCTGAAAATAAGGAAAGAGAGTCATAATTTATACATCCAACGTTTAAAAAATATTCAAGTCTAGGGTTATTCATGCACCATTCCAGTGCATTTCAGTGTATTTCGTTTAATAAGTGCTTATTTATTATTCATTAACATAACTTCCGCCTTACTTCCAAAATAAACATAAACCCCTAATGCAAGCAGTAAAATTGCAGCCGAAATCATCACACCAACTGCATCTAAAATATGATCTCCGCCATGCAGTGCAGATTTAAAAATCATCAAAAGTGCTTCAATTGAAACCGCAATAATAATGGCGGCAATAAAACGTGTAATCGTACGGCGTGTAGAACTATGACGCAAAATATCCTTATAAAGTAACACTTCTTCTTCCAAAGTCGTTCTTGCCAAATCAAAAATAGCTAACGCCAAGGTTAAATAAATAACCACACCAAAAGGTAGTTTCACATTATTAGGTGTTTTAAATAAGGATTCGACCACTTTAAAGCACTCAGCCATAGACATATAAATAAGCACCAATGAAACCAACGCTAGCCCAGCAACGATCAACGAATAGATAACCTTAAAATATGGTTCAAAATGTGCTCTTTGAGCATCTCCCGTTAAAAATAACAATAAGGCGGTTAAATCAACATCTAAAACAATAAATCCTACAATCTCTCCGACTTCATTATAAATTTTTAAACTTGTAGATAAACAAAGTTCCCGCTTTATATTTGATAAATAAGGCTCTGTAATCGTTACATCTTCCGAATTAACCGCAGCAAGATAATAAGGCTTATGACTTCTATCGACACCCTCCCCTACCTTTGGCGTATTTTTAAAATGTACCCCTGGCACATTCATACTCACTTGCCGCCCATCACTATCAAGTAAGTACAGTAAACTAATAAAAGGATAATAACTCGTTAAGGACTTGAATACTAAACTTAAATCAGTCTCATTTTTTTCAAAGATATTATCAGCTGAAAAACATTTTAAAATTGAAGACAGCATACTATGAATAGCATCACTGTGTTGCTCATACTTTTCAATAACATTAATATGACTCATTTTTGACATTATTTTATACGCTATTTTTGGCTACACTTATAAGTTAGGACATGCTGTAAATTTAAATCAATAAAAATCTTCTATAAACCCAATCCACTTAGAGATGCGTAGTTTTTAAAAATGCGATATTGGGGCGTAGGCTTTAGCCTACTGTTTTAAAAGGTAGACTAAAGTCTACGCCCCATAAAAAATACGATTTTCAATATGGTTGGGGTTTATTTAACTTTCAATCATGGCTAATAGCTATTTATCAAGGTTTTTTATATACTGAATGTTTATTCTGAAACCTGTATTTTTACTATGGCAAACCACAGCTTTACCCGTCGTTTATCCACTCAACTTTTACGCCGAGTGTTTCTATTTTATGTGATTATTGCCACCTCATTAACTATCGGACAAATGGTGCTTGAATATCATCAAGGAAAAGATGAAATTGGTAAAATTTTTGAAAGTTTTAAACTCACCTTTGTGCCTTCAATCAGTAAAGCAGTTTGGAATATGAATGATGAGCAAATCGCCTCTTTAAGTGATGGTATTATTTCCTTAGATACCGTGCTCGCCATTAAAATTAATGATGCTGATGAACAACTGTTATATAGTAAAAATGTTGATTTCGATAGCGATACACCTCCGCCACATATTTTCTTTCGTGAATTACCGCTGATTACCGACAATGAAAACATCGGTGCCATTACCTTTTATTCCAGTAATGCCGTGGTACTAAAAAAAGTTAAAGCCAGTCTTATTATTTTGCTGATTAGCTCATTAATTAAAACGCTTTCCCTATGGATTTTAGTGACATGGGTGGCGAAAAATTTGATTACTAACCCTCTAACTATTCTCACTAATGCCTTAAAAAATCTTGATTTTTCTGATACTCAAACTGAAAAAATAAATTTAAAGCTAAAACATCAAAATGAATTAAGTATTGTTGAAGCTTCATTCAATACTATGCACGCTAAACTTCACGAGACCTTTCTTAAAGAACAACGCTTACTTAAGAAATTAAAAGAATTTAATACTAATTTAGAAGATACCATTGCCATACGCACTAAAGATTTAGCGGAATCCCATAAAAATATTAAAGATAGTATTAATTATGCCTCATTAATTCAACAGGCTATTTTGCCGCATGAACAAATATTGCAACAGTATTGCCATGATAGTTTTAGCTATTGGCAACCCAAAGATGTTGTAGGGGGTGATATTTTCTTTGTGACTGAACTAGAATCCTCCCATGAAATTTTAATTATGGTGATTGATGGGGCTGGGCATGGTGTCCCTGGTGCTTTTGTCACTATGCTAGTCAAAGCCATTGAAACTCAAATTTTAGCGGATTTAAGTTATGGTAAATTAGAACCCAGTCCTGCTAAAATTTTAGCCTATTTCAATCAAACGATTAAAACCATGCTCAAACAAGAAAAAGGCTCACAGTCTAACGCAGGTTTTGATGGCGGTATTTTATACTATAATGCAAAAACCAAGCTGTGTAAGTATGCTGGTGCCAAAACACCACTGTATATTGTCAATAATGGCGAATTAGACATTATTAAATCAGATAGAAAAAACGTCGGGTATGTTCGCACTAAAATAGACCAAGCCTATACAGACTATACCATTGACATTAAAGCTAACACTAAACTTTATATCACCACTGATGGGCTGATTGATCAAGAAGGTAAAAATGACTCTCAATACGGTAAGACACGCTTTAAACAGTTTATTTTAGACCATTCACAACATAGCTTTAGCACACAAAAAGAAAATTTAAAACAAAGCTTTAAAGATTTTTCGTGGCATGATGAAAACAACCAACTGATTGAACAACGTGATGATGTCACCGTATTAGGACTTCAGTTTAACCATCAAGCGCCATAAAAAGGATAAACGATAATGTTTTTAAATATTTTTCTCAGCTTAATACTATTATTAAGCCATCCCTTGGTTAATGCCGCTGAAAAAATAGTGACCGTTACCACCTTGAAACATTACGCTCCTTTTTGTATGACTGAGGACGACTATCAAACCAATCAAATCATCCCTATTGGCAGTGATGCCGTTGGCTTTAAAGGCTATAGCTGGGATATTTTACGGGAAAGTTTTCACCAAATGGGTTACACCATTCATTTATCCATTGTGCCGTGGCAACGAGCAATAAACTATCTCGAAAAAGGTAAAGCAGATATTTTATTTCCAACAGGCAGAAATTCAGAGCGAGAACAACGATATGATTTTTCAAGTGAGTTTATTAATCAAGCTAATTTTGTTGTTTATCTCGCAGCACATAACCCCCTTGAATGGCAAGGTTTACACTCTTTAGCAGGACTTACTATTGGTGTTAAAAAAGGCTTTAACTATGGTGATAAATGGCGTGCAGCAAATAATATTAAAAAACATGATGTACTTACCATTTTACAAGGATTCAAAATGTTAGGGCGAGGACGACTTCATGGCTTTTTGGGCTACGAACAAAATTGGGATTATATTTTAAAACAAGAAAATTGGCAGTCTCACTATAAGAAACTCCCTAAATTCGATTTTTCACAAGAATATCTGGCTGCACTCAAAAGCAACCCAAAAGGAAAAGAAATTTTAAATGCATTTGATACAGGTAAAAAACACCTAATTACATCAGGTAGATTGCAACAAATTGAACAAAAATGGTTTGGTGAATGATAAATTACCCTCCCTTTTCTATTTAAAACCCTAAACTTCAATAAATATGAAAATGAAAATGATTATAATGAGAAAATAAAGTGATGCACCCATATTAGAATTTATCTAAACATTCATTTTATCGAACTGAAATGATTATAACCCTCTTGCATTAATTGGATCCTTTAAATGAGTTGAAGCGAAAAAATAACGACATTCAAAACATGTACGGTAATGCAAATCGGGCAAACAGTTTTGAGTTTAAATAATCCATATATAAGATATAAACCAATAATAATGGTGAACGCACCCATAACAAATGGTACGAATTCAGGAATCAAACGCATGGAAACTCCCATAAGCGCAAACCCATAAGCAATTAAAAATAAGGTTCCGGATAAGGCATTTTGAATTCCGAAAATCTCTCCATATTTTGTTTTAATGATTGAAACACATTCAGTCAGATCGAGTTGACAAACCCTAGGGACCCACCATTGGCTGTAAAGCATCCGATGATTAGAAACAGCATAGAAATAAAAAGAAAAAGCCCCACCGGCAAATGCCAACAGGGCTCCAATAAAATATAATTCAGCATTCATATTATTGCTTTAGACGATACACACACCCTTCAATGGTACTGATAAACTTGTCCACCTGTGTATGCGTGTGAAACATGAATTCCATTTCTTCATAGGAGTCCACCGGATAGGATTCAGCATCATAATCCCGAAGAAAATTGGCCTCTAATTTCACCAGCATATCCCGCATGACCATTTTAGGCAATTCTTTTTCCCGTAGAAAATTAATCTGTAGGTTAAGTTGACCATTGGATTTCATATGGAATAGGGGCAGCATTCCAAAATCCGAATTACAGCGAAAGGTGAATGTGCCATGGTCATCCCCCCGTCCCCAGGACATTTCAGTGGCATTTTTCTCAGAAAATTCAATAATCTGTTCACCGATTTTTGCAATCTCACGTGAACAATTATTCCGCAAATCTTCTACGAACTTTTCTTTAGTCCATTTCATCATTTATTCTTACCTCAAACATTAATAATGTGGCGCTAATTGAAGTAAGAATTTAATGCGTATTGTAACC
>CAJVYO010000050.1 GCA_913009515.1 uncultured Methylococcaceae bacterium | reverse complement strand
GCCAGCACCAACACGTGATCATACAGAACGTATGTTGACGGGGTTTTCATACCCAATTAAACAAGCAGCGAATACAGTCAGTATTCAGCGACATCAAAAATTAACCGCAATGACTATTGATGTGCCAAGTGATATTTCCTCAGCGGCATTTTTTCTAGTAGGAGCATCTATTGCAGCTGATTCAGATTTAACCTTGCAACACGTGGGTATTAATCCAACGCGTACGGGTGTGATTGATATTTTAAAGCTGATGGGTGCAGATATTGAGTTATTAAATGAGCGTGTCATCGGTGGCGAACCCGTTGCAGATATTCGCGTACGCAGTGCCAAATTAAAAGGCATTGATATTCCTGAAGCATTAGTACCGTTGGCAATTGATGAATTTCCCGTGTTATTTGTTGCGGCGGCATGTGCCGAAGGACAAACTGTTTTAACCGGTGCTAAAGAATTACGCGTTAAAGAGAGTGATCGTATTCAAGTAATGGCGGATGGCTTAAAAATACTGGGTGTTGATGCTCAACCGACCGCAGATGGCATGATTATTCAGGGCGGTGAAATTTCAGCGGGACATGTAATTTCTCATGGCGATCATCGTATTGCGATGGCATTTTCTATGGCGGCATTGCGTGCTGAGGGTGAAATTGTGATTGATGATTGTGCGAATGTAAATACTTCATTTCCTCATTTTGTTGAAACGACGCGTGCTTTAGGATTGAATATCTCAAGTGAAAACGTATCATGAATATACCTATTATAACGATTGATGGGCCTAGCGGTGCTGGAAAAGGCACAGTAAGTCGTGCAGTTGCAAAACAATTAGGTTGGCATTATTTAGATAGCGGTTCTATTTATCGGGCATTAGCAATTTGTGCGTTAGATTGCAGTGCTGATTTGGATAATATTAAATTATTAGTCACATTGGCGACTGATATGCGGTTAGTATTTCAATGTGATGATAGTTTAGTTGTAATATTGGATGGGGTTGATATTACCGAGCGATTACCAACCGAAGAGGTAGGTTCAACTGCGTCTAAAATTGCAGCATACCCTGATGTGCGAGCGGTTTTATTGCAAAAGCAGAAAGATTTTTGTCAGTCGCCAGGATTGGTGGCAGATGGTCGTGATATGGGGACGGTGGTTTTTACACAGGCTAAGACCAAGGTTTTTTTAACCGCTAGTGCGATGGAAAGAGCCGAAAGACGATTTAAACAGTTGAAAGAAAAAGGAATTGATGCTAATCTTTCACAAATTACTAAAGATATAGAGGCGCGTGATAAACGAGATAGTGAGCGTAAAACTGCTCCGCTTATTGCTGCAGAGGATGCAACAACGATAGATTCTTCTAATCTTAGTATTGAAGAAGTGATTGCCGCAGTGATGGCTTTAACTTAAAACTAATTTTATGGGCTATTTACTTAAATAGCTTTTTTTTAACTACAATGAATGAAGACTTGGGTTTTTACAAGTCTAGGGATAGAAAACAATGAGCGAGAGCTTTGCTGAATTATTTGAAGAAAGTTTAAATCAAACGGAAATGCGTGTCGGATCGATGATTGTCGGTACGGTCATTGATATTGATAACGATAAAGTAATTGTTAGTGCGGGATTAAAATCAGAAGGCGTGATTCCTAAATGGCAATTTTTAAATGCGGAAGGCGATTTAGAAGTCGCAGTTGGGGATGAAGTTGAAGTAGCTTTGGACTTAATTGAAGATGGCCTTGGTGCGACGTTACTTTCTCGTGATAAAGCGAAGAAACATAAAGCATGGGGCGAATTGGAAACAGCTTTCGAAGGCGAAGAAACGATTATTGGTCGTATCAACGGTAAAGTTCGAGGTGGTTTTACAGTTGCAGTCGGTGCATTGCGTGCGTTCTTACCTGGTTCATTAGTTGATGTACGTCCTATTCGTGATACCACTTTCTTAGAAGGTCGCGATTTAGAATTCAAAGTTATTAAAATTGATCAAAAACGCAATAACGTTGTGTTATCTCGTCGTGCTGTGGTTGAAAAAGAATACAGTGCAGAAAGAGATGAGCTACTTAAAACATTAGCAGATGGTATCGTACTGAAAGGGATTGTTAAAAACTTAACAGACTACGGTGCATTCATTGATTTAGGTGGTATTGATGGTTTATTACATATCACAGATATGGCTTGGAGACGTGTACGTCACCCATCTGAGTGTGTAGAAATCGGTCAAGAAATCGAAGTTAAAGTGCTTAAATTCGATAAAGAGAAAACACGTGTTTCATTAGGTATGAAACAAATGGCTGAAGATCCTTGGAGCGATATTGGTAACCGTTACCCAGCAGGTACACGTGTTTCTGGTAAAGTTAATAACTTAACAGATTACGGTTGTTTTGTTGAAATTGAAGAAGGCGTTGAAGGTTTAGTTCACGTTTCTGAAATGGATTGGACCAATAAAAATGTTAACCCTGCGAAAGTGGTTGCATTAGGTGATGATGTTGAAGTGATGATTCTTGAAATTGACGAAGAACGTCGTCGTATTTCTTTAGGTATGAAACAATGTAAAACGAATCCTTGGGATGAGTTTGCAGAGACACATAATAAAGGCGATAAAATTTCAGGTAAAATCAAATCAATTACTGATTTTGGTATCTTTATTGGTCTTGATGGCAGTATCGATGGCTTGGTACATATGTCTGATATTTCATGGTCAGATACACCTGAAGATTCAATTCGTGGCTATCAAAAAGGCGATGAAGTTGAAACTGTTATTTTAGCAGTTGATGCAGAACGTGAACGTATTTCTTTAGGTATTAAACAGTTACAACAAGACCCATTCCAAAACTATATTGCGATTAATGAAAAAGGCAGCTTAGTTAAAGGAACGGTTAAAGAAGTTGATGCAAAAGGTGCGGTTATCGCTCTAGCAGAAGGCATTGATGGTTATTTAAGAGCATCTGAAATTCAACGTGATCGTGTTGAAGATGCAACTAAATTATTAACGGTTGGCGATGAGTTAGAAGCTAAATTTATCGGTGTTGATAAGAAAAATAAAGCAATTTCTTTATCTATTAAAGCGAAAGATGTTGATGCAGAAGCCACTGTGATGAAAGATTATTCTGATCAAGTTGCAGGTACATCAACAATGGGTGATTTATTCAAGCAATTGGATAAGTAACCATTTAGAGACAGAAAATGAAAGGGGGTTTAATTGAAAAATTAAAGCCCTTTTTTTATCACTAAATTTTGAGTTACTAATCTATAAATATCTAATTTTAAACGATATTTATTTTTATTTTATCCCCAAACATTAGGAAAGTGTGTGACTAAATCTGAATTAATTGAGAAGTTATCAGAAAAACAACCTCATTTAGCAATACAAGATGTTGAACTCGCTGTTAAATGTATTTTAGAGCAGATGAGTCAATCTTTATCAAGCAATGAGCGTATTGAAGTACGTGGTTTTGGTAGTTTTTCATTGCATCATAGATTGCCTAGAATGGGGCGTAATCCTAAAACGGGTGAAGCCGTGGCATTGACTGAAAAATATGTGCCGCATTTTAAACCGGGCAAAGAGCTACGTGATCGTGTGAATAATGCAAAAGATAACAGCCAGATTAGTGATTAGTTATTTTATAATGAATTGACGGAGTGTTTTAAATGATACGTACCATAATGATATTATTTTTTATCTTAATTTCTATTGTTGCACTTTGTTTTTCATTACTTAATTTTCAATTTGTTGATATTAATTTATATTTCACAACGATACAATTACCACTGGTGGTTGCACTAACGGTAGAGTTATTTGCAGGGATTTGTATAGGGTTTTTAGTCGCTTTTATTAATATTTTGAAGCTGAAATCAGATTATAAATATTTAAGTCGGCAAGTGGAAAAAGCAAAAGAATCAGCGGAATTGAATTAAGTGTTTTAGTTGAATTTTAGCAATGACATAAAAAAAGGCAGCTTACTTTTTACAGTAGCTGCCTTTTTTATGCTTAATATAATACCGCTATTAAACGGTATTAATTTTTATAAGCTGTAATACATATCAAATTCTACTGGATGCGTACTCATACGTAGACGAGTCACTTCTTCCATTTTTAATTCAATATAACTATCAATCACATCATCAGTGAAGACACCGCCGCGTGTTAAGAATTCACGATCTTCATCAAGTTCTTTTAAAGCTTCATCAAATGAGAAAGCTACTTGAGGAATTGCTTTTTCTTCTTCTGGTGGTAAATCATACAAATCTTTATCCATAGCATCGCCAGGATGGATTTTGTTTTGAATACCATCAAGACCTGCCATTAGCATTGAAGCAAAGCAAAGGTAAGGATTAGCGGTAGAATCACCAAAACGTACTTCAACGCGACGACCTTTTGGATTATTAACAAAAGGAATACGAATAGAAGCAGAACGGTTACGTGCTGAATAAGCAAGCATAACAGGCGCTTCAAAGCCAGGTACTAGGCGTTTGTAGCTGTTAGTTGATGCATTCGCAAAGGCATTTAATGCTTTTGCATGTTTAATAATACCACCGATGTAGAATAAAGCCGTTTCTGATAAACCGCCGTATAAATCACCTGAAAATAAGTTTGCACCCTCTTTGAATAAAGATTGATGTACGTGCATGCCGTTACCATTATCACCGACTAAAGGTTTAGGCATAAACGTTGCTGTTTTACCATAGGCATGTGCAATATTTGCAATCACATATTTTAGTTCAAGTACTTCATCGGCTTTGTTAACTAGCGTGTTAAATTTAGTACCAATTTCACATTGACCAGCCGTTGCTACTTCATGGTGATGTACTTCTGTTGTTTGTCCCATTTCTTCAAGAATAAGACACATTGCAGAACGCATATCTTGTAAAGAATCAACAGGCGGTACAGGAAAGTAGCCACCTTTTACGCTAGGACGGTGACCAATATTACCATCTTCATAGGCTTTTTCTGAGTTCCAGCCGGCTTCTTCAGAATCAATTTTGTAGCTACAGCTACCCATATCTGAATTCCAACGCACATCATCAAAAACGAAAAATTCATTTTCAGGACCAAAATAAGCATTATCAGCAATACCTGTTGATTGCATATACGCTTCTGCACGTTTTGCGATTGAACGTGGATCGCGTTCATAACCTTGCATGTCTTTAGGTTCGATAATATCGCAACGTAAAATTAGGGTTGCATCATCAAAGAAAGGATCAATTTTAGCGGTTGCAGGATCTGGCATTAAAATCATATCTGATTCATTAATACCTTTCCAGCCTGCGACTGATGAGCCATCAAACATATTACCTTCTTCAAAGGTATCTTCATCAATTGAATGAGCAGGAAACGTTACATGCTGTTCTTTACCACGGGTATCACAAAAACGAAAATCAACAAATTTAATATCGTTTTCTTGAATCATTTTTAAAACATTATCAACTGACATCTGGGGAGAGCTCCTAATATATTGTTATAATTATTGAGTAAGGGTATGTCATTACGGACAAATAGAACTGATGATTATACGCTTAAAGGCTTACTTGGAAACACTAATTTATAGACTGTTTATTTTATTGGATAGATTGTTTAATACGTTGTAAGGCAATTTCTAAATTTTTCATACTGGTAGCAATAGAAATTCGCATATGTCCCGAACAACCAAATGCAGAGCCAGGTACAATGGCAACTTCTGCTTTTTCAATGAAAAATTCAGCTAAATCGAGGTCGTTGTTGATATTGTCGAGTCGAGCAATGAGCTTTTCAATATTGGGAAAAACATAAAAAGTCCCATCAGTTTTCAAGCATTCTACGCCTTCGATGGTGTTTAATTCATCAACAACATAGTCATGGCGTTTTTTAAATTCAACCATCATGGTATCAATACAACCTTGGTCACCCGTAATCGCATTTTCTGCTGCAACTTGTGAAATAGAACAAGGATTGGAGGTACTTTGTGATTGTACTTTACGCATACCAGAAATTAATTCTTCAGGGCCTGCAGCATAACCAATTCGCCAGCCTGTCATAGAATAGGCTTTAGAGACGCCATTTAAAACCATGGTACGAGGATATAAGGCAGGACAGGCGTTGAGGATATTAATAAATGTATTTTTTTCCCACAAAATATGCTCATACATATCATCGGTTGCGACAATAATATTTGGATAGTCGAGTAAAACATCTGCAAGTGCTTTTAATTCTGCCAAGCTATACGCTGAACCGGTTGGATTCGATGGGCTATTGATGACGAATAAACGGGTGTTATCCGTAATAGCTGCACGTAATTGTTCAGGAGAAATTTTAAAATTTTGCGCTTGAGAGGCATTAACAATAACAGGCGTTGCATCGGCTAATAGCACCATATCAGGATAAGAAACCCAGTAAGGAGCAGGAATAATAACTTCATCACCTTTATTAAGTAAGGCTTGAGTTAAATTATAAAAGCTTTGTTTTCCACCCGATGAGACTAAAATTTGTTTTAACGTATAGTCAAAGTTATTATCTTTTTTAAATTTATCAATAATCGCCTGTTTTAAACTAGGCGTACCATCAACAGCGGTATATTTTGTAAAGCCTTGGTTGATAGCTTCAATAGCTGCTGCTTTGATAGGGTCAGGGGTATCAAAATCAGGTTCACCTGCTCCCAAGCCGATAATATCTTTTCCTGCTGCACGCATTTCAGCCGCACGAGCTGTAATGGCAAGGGTTGGTGAGGGTTTAACAGCACTTAGCCGTTCAGATAACTGGATAGACATTAAAGCTCCTTTAATGAACGAAGAAACCTTAATTATACCCTATAAATCCTAGTATAGCTGGATGCTAACCCGTGTTATCATAAAATTAAAGTTGCAAAAAAGTCGTAACTAACTATAATAGTCGGTTCTTAATGAGTTTGATTAAAACTCCTTTAGGCGCGTAGCTCAGTTGGTTAGAGCACCACCTTGACATGGTGGGGGTCGGTGATTCGAATTCACTCGTGCCTACCAAATTCTGAAAGGCTTATATTGTAAAATATGAGCCTTTTTTTTTGCTTGAAAAAATATTAGGATTATTTTATTTTGTACGGCATATCAT
Source organism: uncultured Methylococcaceae bacterium (assembly GCA_913009515.1). Classification (GTDB taxonomy): domain Bacteria; phylum Pseudomonadota; class Gammaproteobacteria; order Methylococcales; family Methylomonadaceae; genus Methyloprofundus. The sequence goes on along the minus strand of CAJVYO010000050.1, from coordinate 2,192 downwards.
AAGCTGATAGATTGCCAAAAATAAGATAGCTCCTACTGTATCGGCAAGCCAGTCATTAATATCAGAACTTCGTCCAATAACAAAGGATTGATGCCATTCATCTGATGCTCCATATAAGCTTGCAAAGATTAAACTGCTGAATAGTAAGCGTGTATTTTTACTAATAAAGTACCTAAAAGCATTGATGGTAAACGCTGTGAGTATAAAATAAGCACCTAAATGCATCACTTTATCTTGGTGTTGAAAGGAGAGGGGTGTGGGTAAGCTGGTTTGACTTGAAAGCCAAAATATAAAACTACAATAGTGTATGAGTAATAAACTTGCTATTACTTTGCTGAAATTATGAGATAGACGCATGAATGATGTTGTCCGAAATTTTTGAATGAATAATATTTTTGAATTTGCAGAAGCGTGTTTGCATCAGAGTCATATTAAAGCTAAATTAGCGTTAACTGAGCAAGCATGGCAATTGTCTCAACAAGAGACATTAAGCTTTATGTCTGTTACCGAGCCTAAAAATATAGCCTTAGTGACTTTTCCTGAAAAGCCTATTTTACAAGCTCCGCGTTATATGGCAAAGCGTAAGTTAGGCACCTTAGAAGGCAGGCAGGCTTTTTATCATGCTTTGGCACATATTGAATGTATGGCTATTTATTTAGCATGGGATATGATTTATCGTTTTCGAGGCTTACCTGATGAATTTTATCAGGACTGGTTACAAGTGGCTTATGAAGAAACGCTGCATTTTTCTTTAATTTGTCATCATTTGCAGGGGTTAGGCATTGATTATGGCGATTTACCTGCTCATCAAGGTTTATGGGAACATGCTCAAGATACCGCTGATGACTTGTTAGGACGGCTGGTGATTATTCCTCGTTGTATGGAAGCAAGAGGTTTAGATGTCACGCCGGTGATGATTAAAAAAATAGAATCGATCAATGATAAAGCGGGAAAAGCTATTTTAGAGCGTATTCTGCAAGATGAAATTCAGCATGTAAAATTTGGTTCCAAGTGGTTTTTACAGCAATGTGAACAGCAAGGACACTGTGCAGAAGACAGTTTTAAGCGATTGCTGTTAAAATATTTTAAAAATGTAAAACCTAAAGGACCTTTCAATCATGAAATACGTCAACAAGCAGGTTTTACCTCTAATGAACTGGCTTGGTTAGAAGAAGCACCCTAAAAATTTATGAATAAACCATTTAATCTCCCTTTTTTTGCTCTGGGCTTTAGAACTTTTTTTGCACTGTCAGGTTTGTCTGCACTTATATTAATGGTGTTATGGCGTTCCATTTATGACGGTAGTATTGAGATGGATAATTATTTCACGCCTAATGTTTGGCATGCTCATGAAATGTTATTAGGTTATACCGTTGCGGTTATTACTGGATTTTTATTAACGGCGGTTAGAAATTGGACAGGTGAACAAACTTTAAGCGGTGAATCATTAGCAGGTTTAGCATTGCTCTGGGTTTACGGTCGATTTTTACCCTTTTATTCAGAGTTATTAGCCGATGAATTTATTGCAGGTGTTGATTTTTTATTTTTACCCGTATTAATCATCAGTTTATTAAAGCCGATTAGGAAAGCAAAGTATGCTCGTGGTTATGCTTTTATCGCTATGTTATCGATTATGACATTAGGCAATGGCTTAATTCATACTGATATTTTAGGCTGGACAGATAATACCGCATGGTTAGGCTTTCAATTAGTGATTGCGTTAATTATTACCATGATATTAGTGATGGCGGGGCGAGTATTTCCTTTTTTTACGGAAAAAGGTTTATCAGGTATTTTGTTAATTCGCAGCCCCTTACTGGATAAATTATCGGTCATATCGGCGTTAAGTGTGTTTAGTCTAAGTATTATGGGTGTGTCAGGACATATTTTGGCGTTAGCGGCATTGTTTGCTGTGATGACTAATAGTTTGCGTTTAAGCCATTGGGTGGTTTTAAGAGTATGGTTTGTGCCTTTATTATGGGTGTTGCATATTGGTTATGCTTGGATTATTTTAGGCTTTATTTTAACGCTATTCAGTGCATACAATATGATAGCGGCAACACTTGCCCTGCATGCTTTTACGATGGGGGGCATTGGCGTGATTACCTTAGGTATGATGGCGCGTGTTTCATTAGGCCATACAGGTAGAGCGTTAAAAGCCTCACAAGCAATGGCGATTGCATTTGCGTTAA
>CAJVYO010000049.1 GCA_913009515.1 uncultured Methylococcaceae bacterium | reverse complement strand
TTTCTAACACACCCGTACGCACAGAAATAGGACGCACTACGTCTAAATCACGGCCATCAATGCGTTTTCTATCGGTTAAAATTGCTGAACGCACCACACGTTTTTCAATTTCTTCGATAATATCGCGAATCGCCGCCTCACCATATTGCTCATCAGCGGTTAATTTTTCAACAACAGCGGCTCTAATCTCTGATAATGTATCTTGGCGTACTAATTTTTCTGCAATTTGATACGCTGATGCAATAGATGCTTCAACTTCAGTGCTAACTAATTTTTCTAATTCAACATCCGCATCAGCCGCTACCCAATTATAAAGCGGGGTATTCACTTCAGCAGCAAATTCAGAAATAGCCGTAATCGCTGTTTGCAATTGTTCCTGACCAAATAGCACTGAGCCAAGCATAATTTCTTCGCTCAAATTATCCGCTTCCGACTCTACCATTAATACTGCTTGCTGAGTCCCTGCAACCACTAAATCTAAGCTTGAATTTTCTAAATCTGCTTTACTCGGGTTTAACTTATATTCACTATCAATATAACCGACACGAGCCGCCCCAATAGGCCCATTAAAAGGCAAGCCTGATACCGCTAATGCGGCAGAAGCACCTAATAAAGCTGGAATTTCTGGGTCTACTTCAGGATTTAAAGAGACCACTGTAATAATAATTTGGACTTCATTCGTATAGCCATTTGGAAATAACGGACGAATAGGACGATCGATTAAACGCGAGGTTAAGGTTTCTGTCTCTGAAGGACGGCCTTCACGTTTAAAAAACCCGCCTGGAATTTTTCCTGCCGCGTATGCTTTCTCTTGATAATTAACCGTTAAAGGAAAAAAATCACCTCCATTAGCTTCTTTTTTACCTACAACACTGACTAAAAGTGTTGTCCCTTGGACATCAATCATCACTGCACCGCTTGTTTGACGGGCAATTTCACCTGTTTCAATACTTACTAATTGTTCGCCGTATTGAAATTCTTTTCTGATAGGTTTCAGGTTCACTATTGTTTTTCCTTCGTATGATAAATTGGTTATATAACCAAGAGAATAAGGCAATAAAAAAGCGGTCTAAAACCGCTTTTTATAAATCTTAAAAATTATTTACGTAATCCTAAGCGAGCAATTAAGCTTTTATAACGCCCAGAATCTTTGCCTTTCAAATAATCCAGTAATTTACGACGTTGATTTACCATGCGTAATAATCCACGACGCGAATGATTATCTTTTTTATGTTCGGCAAAATGCGGTGTTAAATGATGAATATGAGCGGTCAACAAAGCAACTTGTACTTCAGGTGAACCGGTATCAGTATCTGATAAACGATATTCTTCAACAACGGCTTTTTTTTGTTCTGCTGTAAATGGCATTTTTAATCCCTATGAATTAAGAGTATATAGATAAATATTCCCACGATAGGGTGTAGGAATGAATGAAACGAATTAATTTAAATTAAAGACTCGCTTGGGTTGTATTTTATCATTTATTAACTTTTCACCCAAGCCTAAAAAAATTTTATTATGGTATAAACGACATAGTGGAAATTCAGCATTCATATCCACTCCTTCAGGTAATATTCTTTGTCCTTGCTTAATTAAATCGGCTTCAAATTCAGCTACATCAATAGCAGGAATAGCTTCCAAAGGCTTGTCCACCGGAATCAATATCTCATGCAAAGCTTCAACAGAGTTTACATTTTGTAATTGCTCTATTTCTTGTGCGTCACTAAGTTTAAAGCAACCTGCTTCGGTTCGACGCAATTCTTTTACTGTTCCGCCACAACCAAAATAATGTCCGATATCTTCTGCCAACGTCCGAATATAAGTGCCTTTAGAACAACGCACATCTAAGGTTAATAATTCACCCTCAAATTTCAAACACTCAATACCATAAATAGTAATTTTTCGAGCTTTACGTTCAACTGTTATGCCTTCACGGGCTAATTCATACAGTTTTTTACCATTATGTTTTAAAGCAGAATACATCGGGGGGACTTGCTCAATCTCACCAGTAAATGTTTCTAAACAATGTTGTAGCATTTCATCAGTAATCACCGGTACAGGCTTTTCTTCTAAAACTACACCCTCTACATCACCGGTTTCTGTCATCACCCCTAACTGAATCACCGTCTGGTAACGTTTATCATCAGCCAACATATAAGCAGACACTTTCGTCGCTTCACCCAAACAAATCGGTAACAATCCGGTTGCCAAAGGATCTAAACTACCTGTATGCCCTGCTTTATTCGCATTATAAAGCCGCTTCACTTCCTGCAATGCCCAATTAGAACTCACGCCTTGGCGTTTATCTAATAACACAATACCATGAATATCCAGTCCTTTTTTACGTCTTGCCATGATTATTCGTCGCTATCAGACTCTACTTTAGCATCTTCCAACAATAATTCTGATACACGCATGCCGTGTTCAAATGAATTATCATAGACAAATTTTAAATAAGGCACACTACGCAAACGCATACGATGCCCCATTTCTGTACGGATATAAGGCATAGCATCATTTAGCCAGCCCACATTATCCTTTTGACCCTGTTCATCAGTGCCTAAGACCGTCACAAAGACTTTTGCAGTGGCTAAATCCTTGCTTAGTGCCACTTCATTCACCGTCACAAAACCGATTCGCGGATCTTTAATGCCTTGCTGTAAAATAATAGCAAGTTCTTTTTGCATTTGCGATGCAACCCGCGAACTACGTTTAAACTCTCTAGCCATTACAATTCACGCGCTACTTCAATACGTTCAAATACTTCAATTTGATCGCCATTTTTCACATCATTGTAATTTTTAACACCAATACCACATTCCATGCCCATTTTAACTTCATTGGCATCATCTTTAAAACGACGTAGTGATTCTAACTGGCCTTCATAAATAACAACATTATCGCGTAACACACGAATAGGTAAGCTACGTTTCACATAACCATCGATGACCATACAACCTGCAATCGAACCAAATTTAGGTGAACGGAATACATCACGTACTTCAGCAAGCCCGACAATATTTTCTTTGATTTCCGGAGCTAACATACCGCTAATTGATTTTTTAACTTCATCTAACGCATCATAAATAACGCTGTAGTAATGTAAATCAACTTCTTTTTCAGCAATTAATTTACGTGCTGTTGAATCCGCTCGTACATTAAAACCCATTAAAACAGCACCAGAAGCCAAGGCTAAATTAACATCACCTTCATTAATACCCCCTACACCGCCATAAATAACTTTAACATGTACTTCCTCAAACGAAAGATTCACTAAAGATTCACGTAATGCTTCTAAGCTACCTTGTACATCTGTTTTAAGGACAATATTAAGGTTAGAGGTTTCACCCGCAGCCATTTTAGAAAATACTTCATCTAATTTAGACGCTTGTTGTGCCGCTACACGCAATAATTTAGTCTTATCTTCACGATGCGAAGCAAGCTCTCTTGCTGCACGTTCATTTTTAACAACGATAAAATCATCACCCGCATTTGGCGTGCCCGATAAACCTAAAATTTCAACCGGAGAAGAAGGACCGGCTAGTTTTAATTCACTGCCATTTTCATTAAACATCGCCCGAACACGTCCGTATTCTTGACCACATAAAATTATTTGTCCTTGTTCAAGCGTACCTTTTTGAACCATCACTGTTGCAACCGTACCACGTCCTTTATCTAAGCGTGACTCAACCACTAACCCAGATGCTTTACCTTCTACTGGTGCTTTTAATTCTAAAATTTCAGCTTGCAAAATAAGTGCTTCAATCAGAGCATCAACCCCTTCACCCGTTTTAGCCGATATTTTTAAGAATAAAACATCGCCGCCCCATTCCTCAGGCACGACTTCCAATCCGGCAAGTTCCTGCATCACCTTATCAGGATTTGCATCCTCTTTATCCATCTTATTCATCGCGATGATTAAAGGTACTTTCGCGGCACGGGCATGTTCAATGGCTTCTTTGGTTTGCGGCATAACACCATCATCAGCAGCCACAACCACAATAACCACATCGGTAATATCAGCTCCACGCGCACGCATTGCAGTAAAGGCAGCATGTCCAGGGGTATCAAGAAACGTTACATTACCATGGTCTGTTTTGACTTGATAAGCACCAATATGCTGCGTAATTCCGCCTGCTTCACCTGATGCAACCCGTGATTTACGGATATAATCTAATAATGAGGTTTTACCATGATCAACATGCCCCATAATTGTCACAATAGGGGCTCTAGGAAATTCTTCACGATCATCATCTTCAGTATGCTCAGCAAGCATATCGGTTTCATGATCATCTTGACTAGTCATAATAGGCGTATGGCCCATTTCTTCCACTAAAATACTCGCCGTTTCTTGATCAATACTTTGATTAATCGTGGACATAATACCTAATTTCATTAGATATTTAATCACTTCCCCGACTTTAATACTCATTTGCTGAGCTAGTTCAGACACAACAATATTTTCAGGAATTCTAATTTCTTTAACAACAACTTCAGTTGGCATCTCAAAAGCATGCTTTGCATCCACTATAAACTGCTGTTCTTGCTTACGGCCAACTTTCTTACGACCTTTCTTGCCATAATTAGGTTTAGCACCGCCTGCAGGCTTATCTGCACGTCTATGCACAGGATTTGCTGGCTTAGCCGCCCCTTTTCCTGCCGCGCCCTTAGCATTATTACCGCCACCGGTATTAGTCGCCGTTGCAGGTTTTTTACCTCTAACAGGACCACCGCCCGCTTTACGAGCCGCTGCTGCTTTTTTTGCTGCTGCCGCTTTTCTTACTTTTGCTGCATTACGTTCAACAGAAGCTTCTAAGCGTTTTGCTTTTTCTATTTTTAAACGCTCTTCTTCGGACACTTTATTTTTCTTTTCTTCTTCAAGGCGAGCTGCTTCAGAGACTTTATCTTCAGCTGCTTTTTTTGCGTCAGCTTCAGCTCGTTCACGTGCTACTTTTTCGCGATGCAACTGTCCTTCAGCATCTTTCTTGGCTTCATTTTCAGCTAAATCTTTTTTAATGCTCGCTAATTCAGCTTTGTCTTCTTCAGTAACCGCATCTTCACGTTTAATATAGGTTTTTTGTTTATTAACTTGTATATTAATAGTTTTAGTTTCTTTACCAGGTGTGCTGCCTTGCTTTAAAGCGGTCACGGTACGACGTTTTAAGGTTACTTTTTTAGCTGCTGCTGCCTCATCTTCTTTGCCGTGTGATTTACGCAAATGAGCTAATAGCGTCATTTGGTCATCATCACTGACCATCTCATCAGCAGTTTGTTTAATACCCGCTTCCTTCATTTGCTCTAATAGTCGTTCTAGAGGAATCCCAACTTTACCAGCTAATTCTTTGACTGATTTATTACTCATTTTTCAACCTCTCCGTCTTCATTAGCAAACCAAGGTTCGCGTGCTGTCATGATTAATTTAGCTGCCATAACCTCATCGAGGCCATCAACACCAAGCAAATCACCAACAGCTTGCTCGGCTAAATCATTCATCGTTATAATGCCTTTGCTCGCTAACTCATATGCTAACGTTTTAGACATGTCTCTCATTTCCAGTAAATCTGCTGCGGGCTCTGCCACTTCAATTTTTTCTTCTGAAGCCAGCGCACTCATCAACAATACATCTTTTGCTCGTGATCTTAATGTTTCAACTAACGCCTCATCAAAGCCATCAATTTCTAACATCTCACTGGTAGGAACATAAGCCACTTCTTCGACCGTATTAAACCCTACCTCAACTAATACTGTTGCAATATCTTCATCGACATCCAGCTTCTGCATAAATAAATCAATCAAGTTACGCAATTCAGTTTCTGTATTTTTATTAACTTCATCGGCATTCAGAACATTTAGTTCCCAGCCAGTTAATTCCGTTGCCAGACGTACATTTTGTCCACCACGGCCAATTGCTTGTGAAAGGCTATCTTCTGACACCGCAACATCCATTGTATGCTTATCTTCATCAACCACAATCGATTCAATTTCAGCCGGCGACATCGCATTAATCACAAACTGGGCATCAGTATCATTCCATAGAATAATATCAATACGTTCGCCATTTAATTCATTAGAAATTGCTTGGACTCTTGAGCCACGCATTCCTACACAAGCACCAACTGGATCAATTCGTGGGTCGTTACTTCTCACCGATATTTTAGCTCTTGAACCCGGATCACGCGCCCCGCCCAAAACATCAATTAAACCTTCGCCTACTTCAGGTATTTCTAGTTTAAATAACGCAATCAGTAAATTAGTATCGGTACGACTCACAAATAACTGCGGCCCGCGTGCTTCGGTACGAATCTCTTGTAAATAACCACGAATACGATCACCGACCCGCACTGTTTCGCGTGGAATCATTTGCTCACGTGGAATAAACGCATCAGCATTGCCACCTAAATCCATATAGATGTTACCTTTATCGATACGCTTAACCACACCCGTCACTAATTCACCCACACGGTCAGCATAAGCATCGGCAACTTTCTTACGCTCTGCTTCTCTTACTTTATGGATAATGACTTGTTTTGCCATTTGAGCTGAAATACGGCCAAACTCAACAGATTCAATTTCATCTTCAACAAAATCATCAACTTCAATTTCAGGCTCGTCTAGTTGTGCAGCCGCCAATGAAATTTGCGTGGTAGGAAATTCAACGCCGCCTGTAAAATCACCGCTATCCGCCATAACCTGCCAACGACGATAGGTTATAAAATCACCCGTTATGCGGTCAATATTCACACGCGTAATAATAGGGAATTCATAGCGTGCTATGGTCGCACTTTCTAATGCAGACTCAACAGCCTGAAAAATAATTTCTTTCTCAATCTCTTTTTCATTCGAAAAAACATCGACAAGAACTAACATGTCTTTATTTGCCATTTAGACTCTCCTAAATTGAATAATCTGGCTCAAGCCGTGCTTTAGACATGGCAAGAAATGGAATTTTATAAATCTGTCCTTCTTCTTCAAGATAAACAGTATTATCCTCAACACTTTTAATGATTGCCGTTATTTTACGGCGACCTTCAACAGGCTTAAACAAATTGACACAAGCTTGTTGACCTATAAATTGTTCGAAATGTTTGATAGTAAACAGCGGACGTTCCATACCCGGCGATGAAACTTCTAAATTATATTCACCAATAATAGGGTCTTCTACATCCAGCGCACCACTAACTTGATGACTGACTTTAGTACAATCTTCCATATTAACGCCATTAGGCGTATCAATAAAAATTCGTAAAAAACCATGTTTTGGGTGTGAATTATATTCTACCCCCACACATTCATACCCCAAGCCTTCAACAATAGGTTCTATTATTTCTAACAAATGATTAGGAGCTTGTTTCATCACGCCTCACTTTCTTTTACACATAAAAAAAGAGGCAAAAGCCTCTTTCTTAAACTAACTTGATAACTTCATTTATCAGAAGTCATAAACATAAAAGGCTCCATAAGGAGCCTTTTATAAGAATCTGGTAGCGGGGGCAGGATTTGAACCTACGACCTTCGGGTTATGAGCCCGACGAGCTACCAAGCTGCTCCACCCCGCGATTGATTTGTACAATTATACAAGCTATTCTCATCTTGGCAAGTTTTATTTTAAATTAATTAAAATATAACAACACTAAGCCTGCAAAGATCCCCGCAATCACATCATCAAACATAATACCAAAACCACCCGATATCTTTGCATCTATCCATTTAATAGGCCATGGCTTAAGAATATCGAAAATTCTAAACAGTATAAAGCCCCATAAAACATTCGACCAACTGAAACTCACGAACCACAAAGTAATTAAATAACCGGCAATTTCATCCCAAACAATACCACCAAAATCATGCTCGCCTAATTTATCCGCTGCAATGCCGCAAATCCATATGCCTACAACCGATACCATCACGGTAATCGCACTGTACAACCAAAAATCAACGTTAGCCAGTAATATATAAATAGGAATCGCCGCTACGGTGCCAAAAGTTCCCGGGGCTTTACGTGCCAGTCCTGATCCAAATCCAAACGCCAAAAATAAAATCGGGTCTCGCATCACCTCCGCGGCTGTTAATTGATTGTTCCCGACTACTTTATTATATAAATTCATATTTTTTACCTTGAAAAATGCTCAAATCCGCCTTGCTTAAAACTAAATGCCTGCTGATTATACGTAACACTTAATTGTGTTTGCTCTGTAATAAGTCCAATACAATGATAGTCACCCCCTTCTAATAATGCCGCCTTATCAGCCGCAATGGTAAAACACAGCTCATAATCATCGCCCGCCGATAAAGGCATTTGCCAATCGCCAGTCTCTTCTATATAGTGCAAAACAGCTTTAGATAACGGCAATGCGTGATAATCAATCTCAGCCCCCACGCCACTCCGCGCCAAAATATGCCCTAAATCCGCTAATAAACCATCTGAAATATCTATGCAGGCATTTGCAATGTCACGCAAAAATAATCCCTCACTCACACGAGGTTGCGGGCAATTAAAATGTTGCAAGCTAACCTCATTATTTTCAGAAATAAAACCTTGTTTAATTTTCAGACCCAAACCGCCATCGCCCAAACAACCGGTCATATAAATCAAATCACCGACTTGTGCAGTAGAACGCTTTAAAGCCTCGCCTATTGGCACTAGCCCCATAGCTTGAATACTTAAAGTTAAAGCACCTGAAGTAGTATCGCCGCCAATTAAATCAACCTTATAGCGCTCCGCCAAAGCAAATAAACCGCGTGAAAATTCAGCCAACCAAGGTTCATCAATCTTTGGTAACGTTAGTGCTAAACTAATCGCTATCGGCTCGGCACCCATACTGGCTAAATCACTTAAATTAACCGCTAATAATTTATGCCCTAAATGCTCAGGATTGACATCTGCAAAAAAATGCACGCCCTCAACCATGGTATCGGTGGTAATGGCTAACTGATAGCCAGCCGGCACATCTAATAAAGCACAATCATCACCTACGGATAATTGGGTATACTCACGCTGCGGTGGTCGTGTAAAAAATTGTCGAATTAAATCAAATTCTGAAATAGCCATTACGCTCCTTTAAATAACAGGTATCATAGCGGAAATTTTATACTTATTTTTTATAGACATAACAATGATGATGAAATGGTTATCACTTTCTACTTTAATCCTTATACTCGATCAAGCCAGTAAAATTTGGGTTGATACTTCTATGGATTTATATCAATCTTTTGCTATTTTCCCTAGCTTTAATATTACGTATGCTCGCAATTATGGGGCGGCGTTTAGTTTTTTAAGTGATGCAGGCGGCTGGCAACGTTGGTTTTTTGCGGTGTTAGC
>CAJVYO010000048.1 GCA_913009515.1 uncultured Methylococcaceae bacterium | reverse complement strand
AAGTTTTTAAAGGCCGTTTGCTGGTGACGCAAACTTTGTTGCAGGGGGACACAAGACACATCGTTCAAAAAAGACAATTCTGGCATCTTTTTAATGTCAGTCAATTTAGCACTGGCTTGGATGTAACCAATTTTTTCTTTGCTTTGGTAGTACGAATCAGTACGCCACCGCAAAATAGAGTTGTAAGCATATCGAACACAGCCAAACGTTTGAGCAAGCAATGTGACTTGCTCATCCGTCGGTGTAAATCGATATTTATAGGCTCTATTTTTCATTCGTCACATTATATATTAAAATATGTGACAATACAACAAAGTAAGCCTAACTATGGAGAATGCGTGATTGAGGTCGGCTATTGCCGATGCGCTTACCTCCCCGCCCTGAACGGCGGGGTATCACGCGCAATTTGATGAATATTAAACAGTTAGCATCCAGTCAGCGTTGGGTTTTGATACTCCTAATCTTACTGTATCAAAATATCGCGGTCGCCGAAGTAGCCAAGGTTATTTTTACTAAAGGTCAGGCTTATGCGGTTGACCTTAACCATCAGCAACGTGATTTACAAAAAAAATCGTTAATTGAAAAAGGCGATACGATTATTACTAAAGATGGCTCATTACAGCTACGTTTTACTGATGGCGGCTTAGTGTCTTTTTATGAAAATACCGAATTTAAAATTGAGGATTATCAATTTACCGACAAGGGAAAAAAAGAAGATAAAGCCCTGTTTAAATTTGTAAAAGGGATGTATCGCACCGTTTTAGGTAAGATTAAACAAGAACGCTACCAAGTTAAAACCAATGTTGCCTCAATCGGCACACGAGGCACAGAATATAGAGCTACTTTAGCTGATAAACTACAGGTTGATGTTTTTGAAGGTATTGTGGTGTTAAACAATAGCAGTGGTGATTTTGTCATACCCGCTGGTCAGTCAGCACTGGTCGCTGATAATATGACCCGCCCTTTATTTTTAGAGTTTAAAAATAGAGGTTATGGCAAAGGCACACAGAAAAATTCTCATAAAGGCAAACGCCCCCCTCCACCGCCAAGAAAAGGCAATCAGCCCCCTCCGCCACCTAAAGATGGTAGCCAACCACCGCCGCCCCCGAGAAGTGATGATGGCAACAATCCACCTCCTCCTCCGCCGCCTCTAAATAATCAAGGTATTAATCTAGGTGGCTCTGCTAATCAACCGCCGCCCCCGCCGCCACCGCCTGCAATTGGTTTTCAGCCCGGAGCGACTCCACCACCTCCTGTGCGCGATAAAGAAAGTCAGCTGACTAATAATCGTGAAAATACCACCATAGAAAGTATCTTAAATGGTAGTATTTCAGTGGAAAGCCTAAGATTACCACCACCGCCTCCACCAATACAAACTCCACCACCTGAGTTGCAAGCACCACCACCTATTATAGGTAATGAACCTGCTCCTTCTTTACCGCCACCGCCTAACGCTCCGCCGCCACCAAGACCTTAAGCGGTTCGTTTTTCTTATTTGGCGACCTTATCCTGAAAAACAGATAATTTAGTCTGTTTTAATTTTAGTTTAAGCTCGCCTATATGATAATTATGGCAAGTAGTACAACTTTCAGAGGCTTTCTGTTCAGCATGGCAGCTACTGCATTGTTGTTTTTCAATGCTTTTAAAACTTTGTGATTTCTCACTGGTTTGAGAAAACTGATGACAGGTTGCACAGTTTTTAATCCCTGCCATCGCTAAATGACGATCATGCGCATACCGAGTAAAGGACTGGTGGTTTTTATCAGGACGTTTAGCGGTCCAATGAATTGCCTTATCATCTGTTAAAGTATGACATTTTAAACACATTCCAGGTGCTTGAGGCTTTGAAATAGTTTTAAAAATCGCTTGGAAATTTTTATCTGCATGGGATGCACTTAAATCTAACCAGCCTTTCAGAAAAGGATCTTCATGTACGCTAGGACGATAATATAAACTGTCATAGGATTGATACCAACCACCTGATTTAACCCACTCTTCTGCGGAGGTGGTTAGTTTAACGCTACTTTCTTGTGGCTCATCAAATGAATCTTCCTCATCAAGACTGAGCAAGTCATCATCGTCATCAGCCATTAATGAATCTAAATCATCCCCACCTAACAAGCCATCATCCGCCAATAAATCGTCTTCAATAGTCTCTGTAATTGCAGAGGGGATAATATGTTTTATCTCAGCAATGACCGGTGCATTTAAAAGTTGCTTTAAAGCAATCAAATCATTTTGTTGATAAAGCTTCAGTTCTTGGTTTAAAAGTGGGAACCAATATTTTAAAGCTTCATTAAATAAGGCAGGCGGTAATAACGAGACTAAAGCAGAAAATTTTGTGCTGGACAGCGAATTAGCCAATGATTTTTCTAAACTTTGTTTTAAAGCATTATGCCCTTGTGACTGCAAGGTTGCCAATAAGGTTTTAATTGACCAGATTAAATCAGTTGCTGCTTGTAATTGAATGTTAGAAGCTTTGCGTAAATCTAAAGTATCCATTTTTTCTAAAATGTTTAAAGCCTTAACTGCTTTTGGATCGTTAGATAATAGTAGCCGCATAAACACAGATAATTCACTATCCGCATCCTCTGGCCATGATCCGGTAACAAAACCTTTAGCTTTTAAAGTTTCGATATCCATGCCCATTAAACTAAACACGGCAATACCTTTACTGCCCGCCTGACTATCGCCTTGAATTTGTTTTAAATGACACGCACGACAGCTTTGATCAAATCCTTTTGACAGCATTAATTCACCTTTATTATCAGGTTGATGACAGTCATTACAATTTTCAGGTTGTACCGCCGCTTCATCTGCAAAGTTTTTAGCAATATGCTCCGGATGATTAAAGTTAATCTGGGTTTTATCTGCGTAAGGATACTCGCTAAATTCAGGGTGATCTTTAAACTCTGTAAAGGTTTGCTGATGACAGCTTTGACAGTTTTTATCATTAATAGCGGTTAAATCATGCTGAGTGCCTTGGTGCTCATGATGACAACTGATACAGCTAATATTTTTTTCACTTTGATCATCTAAACCACTTTGAGCTAATGTAGCCATCAATAGTGTCGAATTTAAGGGCTGTTGGGTGACTTTTTCTGTCAGTGCTTGTAAATGTGAATGGGATAAATTATGTGCTAACCCAGCCTGCTCACCAAATTGATGACAATCAACGCATAAAGCATTTTCTGTATTATGCTGAAAAGGCTGCAAGGCTTGTAATAAAATATTAATACTTTTTAGACCACCACTACTATGACAGCTTTGACATTCTGATTCTAAAAAACTGTGGTTACTGCTTAATTCACCGGGTGAATAAGCCTTTGCAGCAATGATGAATAAAAATATCGATATAAAGGCAATAAATAACCACAGGTTGATGCGTGATATTTTTGCTTTTTGACTTAACTGTGGCAAACAAAAGCCTAATTTTTTTGAACAGCCCCCATCGGGTAATGCACCTTGAGCACAAGGTGTTGGGCTGGCACAATACCAACGGTCTTCTTTTTGTAACGGCTGGCACTCATATTCGCTATGACAATCGCCCTGATGATCTGAACCACTCCGACAGGATTTTCCTATTTCAGCACGACCACACACCCATTTCTGTTGTTTATTAAAGAAATTCCAGCGCATTACAATCCTCCTATATAGGCATAGACCAATATTAGATGTAACACGGCAAACAGTAATAAACCATAACTTAAGGGAATGTGTAGAAATAACCAGCGCTTTAAGAGTGATTGCCCCGCATACTGGTAATCTAATCTATTTTTTTCGACCACTAATACATGTATTTTATTGATGATTTCACATTCTTCCTCATTAAGATAACGCTGTAAATTAATAAATTCAGCCTCAAATTTATAAATAATTTTTTTATACTGAAAAAGATGTGGCCAAAAATCACGGGGTTTTAATAAAAAATGCAATAAATGTTCTTGATAAAACGCAGCAATAGTATTGGATTTTATTTCCAAAGACTGCTCTACTAACTGCTCAACATCATCAAAAATCTGTTGTTGCTTACCTTTAATATCTTGATATAACACTGAACCATTCCGAGCTAAACAAGGCGGCAACATTCTCGTAATGCATAAACCAAACAGACCGCTCAGCGTTTCAGCGACAAAGGTAAAATATAACAGTTGCTTTAAAATACCTTCCGGCATCTGCCAGCCTGCATGAAATAAAAATAAAGCAATAACGAAAAATCCTACATAAATATGTAGCTGCATCCATGTAGACACTTTTAAAAACAATTTTCCACCGGTTATTTTTTTACGTAAGGTAAATAAATATAATACTAAGACGGCGACTAATAATATCCAACCGGTAAAAAAGGCATTATTATTTAAAGTATATTGATTAAGTTGCTGGATAAAGACAATGACTAATAAAGCCAATACAAGCAGGCTAACATTTAAAAGACGTCGCTGGTGAAGTTTCATAATGGAAATTTTTTATCCACAAGTAGTTTAGCGATTAAACCAATCGGCAAAGGAAGCAATATTCCCCATATCTAAACGTTTTAAGGCATCATGAGGGCAAGCTTGTTCGCAAGCAGGAATAGAACCATGTCCAATGCACAAATCACATTTACTGGCCTTCAATAACGGCGTGCCATTTTGCTCATCTAATAAAGCTTGTCCCGAATCATCAAACACTTCACGCATTATAATATTTTCATAAGGACAGCTATTTGCACAACCTGAACAACCTATACAAGTATTATCATCAATAATAATATTACCCAGTTGACCACTGCGATGTATCGCACCGGTTGGACAGCCAATTAAACAAACGGGGTCGGTGCAGTGCATACAGGCATGGGTAATCGCATATTTATCAATATGAGCACCATTACGATTAAAACGAGCTTGGCCATCATGTAAACTCGCACAAGCACTGACACAATCATCACAGCCAGTGCAACGATGACGGTCAATGACCATAGTAGAACTACCATTAATAAAACGTTTTTCCACTAACTGCTCTAAAATCCCCGTATCTATATCATAATCTAAATTATCGTGATCATTAATTAACGTAGGCAATAGGGCTTCATCAATATGAGCAAAAGCATATTTTTCAATAGATGACGTTGGAATACGGATAATATCAACATAACCAATCGCCCTTAAGCTATGCTGGTAGTCAATTTCTTCACCAGTACGCCAATTATGCACTAGTTCGTCAAAACCAAAAGTATCGCCTTGTTTTAAGTAACCAATGGTCTTTTCACCATGATTAATAGTCTTACTCAATCGTGCAAAACCTGAAGAAATAAGGAGTAATCCATCTACATAATCACCTTGCTGAGCAATAATAGGCTCTATTTTAAGAGTCGAATTAACATCCTCATCATTTTTAACCTTTTGAAAACTGCGTTGCCACTCAAATTTCCCGTAATTTTCAAATAAACTTTGCTCGTTTAATTGTTGTAATTGTTCTGCTTTAAGATGTGATAAAAATTTAGTATTACGCAGTTGGACTAATAAACTATGTTGTTTATATAGAGCTCGAACCTGTTCACGTATTTGAGTATCGTAACGCATTAAATCGCGTAATCCCTGCCAACCAATTTCTAATATTTCAGTATCAGTTTTAGAAAAAACCGTTGCAGTACGTGTACCACGTGCTAAAGCCGCAATTTCACCATAAAAGCTATCTGCTTCCAAGGTAATATAATTATCAGGATATTGTTCAATAAAATGCTGAAATTGAGGTGAGAGCGTTAAGTGTTCTTCTTTATTATGGGTGGTAAATAAAGGAAAATCTAATAGCCTTGTAGATTTAGCAGCTTTAAAAAAATTAAATAGTCCAGTCGGTTTTTTAGTTTCTATTTCAAGTCCAACCTCATTTTTTATAATCGCCACATCACCAGATAGTGTTAAAAAAGCAGAGCCGCCATATTCACCTTTACGAACAATGACTTCACCCTTTTTAAAATACACAATACGGGTATCATTAGCAATAATGCCACTCAGTGGCAGGCTGTCACTAAAATTACCCGCATTTAGGTGCGATAAGGCTTTAGTCGATAAAACACGAGTGACAATTGCATCACTCATGTCTTTTGAAAAAGGCTTATCCCAGCGTTTAGGCCGTCTAACTTTTGTCATATTTACTGATGTTTATAATCTGCTGGTGCAGGTAATAATGCATCCATTGCCGCAAATTGACTACCATCATAAGCTTTAGCAAAGATTTTATTAATAGCTGCTACTTTATCTGCCGCTGCAGCTAATGAGACTTCATTATTAAGTTTCAATTTAGCCGAACTTGCAGCCGCTAACATTTGTGTAATATCAGCTAAGTTTAATTTTGCATTCACAATTTTTAAGCGTTTACTGGCAATTTTTACCCGTTTCGCCATGGTAATCGCAAACTTAGCTTTTTCTGTCGCTTTAGACAAGCCGCGTAAACTATGCTCTAACTCTAAACCTTGACCGACAATATATAAAACTCTACGACGTTCGATAGACGATTCTATATTTTCATCGCCTGTCGCTGAACGAGCAAAATTATGACGGTTATCACCCTGTGAATAAGCTACTAATTCAAAACGGCTACCTGCTTTATGACCACCGGTATTTACTAATTTTTCATTCGGCACTAAATGACATTGGTAGCAATTTTCTGCTAGATTATAAATATCACGAGGACGAATCATGCTGGTTTGAGAAATTGCATTTAAACGTTGTTGTTTATGCTCAGGGGTTTCATTTTCCTTTTTAACGTCTTTACCGCCAAAGTCATTATGCAATTTAATCCAATCTTTTGCAGGCGTGTGACAAGACTCACAAGCAATGCCCGAAATAGGCGTTAATTCACCCGCTTCTTCTTTATTTAAAAAATGACAATTCATACAGGTACTGTCTTTTTTAATCCGCTTAACGCCCATGTTTTTAGCAATTTTTTTAGCGTTATCACGGCGGGCTAATTCATTAAAGGTCTTGTAATGTTTAGTTTTACGCCATACATCAAGTTCATCTTTATGGCATTCACCACACTCATTCGCACTCATAACCTTACTATGGTCGATAGTACCTGCAAATATCGGTGATGCTAACATTAGCAGTGGCAAAATAAGCAGTAGCCAATTACGATTTTTCATATTCATTCCTTAAGATTTTATTATTTTTATAGTTTGGTGTTACAAGGCAAGGCTAATATCCCCTTTCGGAATACTAATACAACTTAAACAACTATCAGCTTCAATGCTTGCACTCGGTTCGGTTAAATACTCAACTTCACCTTGCGTAATTTTAACTTTACACATACCACATTGCCCAGCACGACACGCTGATTCTAAAGGTATTTCATTATTTTCAGCCAACTCTAATAATGAGCCTTCAGACGCGTCCCAATTTAACACTTTATTGGATTTACTCAACGTGACAGTATAGCTTTCACCTGTTTCTGCGACTGTCGTTTTAGCAGCACCAAAGGCCTCAAAGTAAATATCGTCATCAGGCACACCCCACGCTTTTAAATCATCACTGAGACTTTGCATCATCACAATCGATGCACATAAATAGTAATGGTAATTACTCGCAGGCAGAATAGATTTTAATAAGTCTATAGTAACTCGACCTTGATGCTGAAAATCACGATCATCGCTATTCGGTTTACTGTAACAAAGATGTAAATTGAAATGTGGATGTTGCTCAGCTAATTCTTCAAAATAAGGCTTCATCATAATTTGCGAGCCGTTACGTACCCCATAAAATAAATGCACTTCACGGGTATCTTGCTGACTAATTAAGGTGTTAACCATGCTTAATAAAGGTGTAATACCCACGCCCCCTGCAATTAAAACAATCGGGTGCTGAATTTCAGTATCCAGATAAAAATCACCCGAAGGTGCTTTGGCTTCTAAAATATCACCAATATGCAGTTGCTCATGTAAATAACGCGATACCAAGCCTTCCTGCTCTTTTTTAACTGAAATACGGTAGTAATCACTCGAATGACTATCTGACAAGGAATAACAACGCGTTAAACGCTTATTACTTTGCGGATGATCTATTTGTATCGTTAAGTATTGCCCAGGATGAAAACTCGGTAAAGGCTTACCATCATGCGGTTTTAAATAAAAAGAATAAATATCATCGCTTTCACGTACTTTATCTGTAACACTAAAAATACGTACACCATTCCATCGCTGTTGCTTTGCAGCAGAAGCATTCAAACTTAACATTGATTTATGCTGCCAATAGTCAGTCATTAGCTCAAGTTGCTGAACCTCATAAGATCGGCGACTACAATCCCCTTTCAACAATATTACTAACCGTATAACAACGGTTAGTAATAATATTATTGCACCACTTTGAATCAATAGTGTTGATATATCCATTATAAAATATGGGTATTAAAATTTAAATTGCAATTCAGTACGAGCACCATAACCTAAATTAGCATCACCTTCATATTGCGAACCAAAGGTATCAAAACGTAAAATAGTGTGATTACCCAAGCGTTGTTTATAGCTTGCTCCCAGAGCAATACCGGTATTGACTTGACCGCTATTACCATTAGTATCTTTACGACCACCAAATTCAACAATAATCTGTTGATGTCCGCCATTAAATAACATTTGATAACCGATACTACCCCCAAAAGAATTAGCACCACTATTACTTAACGCAGGCTTATAACCACCTAGCCCTACCGCTGCAAATAAAATACCTGCACGCCCTAAAGGCCCGCCATTAGCAGGACCACGTCCCGCTGAAGTATATTCATCAATACCCCAAAAGACATTAGCATACGCTAAATCCTGTGTACTTCGTGGCGTAAAAGATAATTCTGCAAAGAGCAAGGTTCCATCTTTCATTTGATCAGATTCTTGTTGCACTGCAATTGAGGTATTCGCTCTAAAGGTGGTATTAAACATACCAAAACGCTGTACTGCACTTAACCCGAAGTAAAGACCATCATCATTATTATCTGATACCACATATACGGCATCAAAATTAACTGTGGTTTTTAAAAATTCAATTTCATTAAAAAAACCAATTAAGTTTGAACTTGGATCTTTTTTATTATTACCCCGATGTAATTCAGCCCAACCATATAGTGCGGTCATTTTCCAATAACCCGCTTGCGGAAACTGAAAGCCATTAAACGAGAAGCCCACACTATCGAAGACATCATTAATCATAAAGCCATCTTGAATATTAATGGGCTGACGTCCCACTGAAAAACCAATATCAGTATAGCCATTATCATTAGGGTCAAGACCTGGAAAAATTTCGCCAAAATCACCTTCAAAAAACAAGGTTTGTACATCCATATTTAAACCTTCTTCGCGCCAATGATTATCTTTATCTTCAAAGTTATAACCGGCAAATTTTCCTTCTTTATCAAAGGGACGAAAACCAATATGTAAACGTTCAGTACCGGTTAAACGTAACTCCGCAAATAAATCTAAACGATTCGCCCATTCACTATTGGTAACTTGATTTTTTTCATACGTTTGTAAGGCAGTACGATAGCTCCCATACACATATAGAAATGGTTGCCAAATAGCACC
>CAJVYO010000047.1 GCA_913009515.1 uncultured Methylococcaceae bacterium | reverse complement strand
CCTGTAAAGGCTTCAACATTAATTGATTTGCGGCGACGGGTGGGTTTATTACCGCAAAAACCGTTTATGTTGAAAGGCACGGTTTACGATAATATTAATTTAGGTTTAACATTACAGGGAAAAAAGCAGCGTGATAAAAAAATTAAGCAGGTTTTACAGCGACTAGATATTGCAGCGATTGCGAAACAACAAGCCAATTTATTATCCGGTGGGCAATTACAAAAAGTAGCTTTAGCACGTATTCTAGTTTTAGAGCCTGAGGTATTACTACTAGATGAGCCATTTAGTTATTTAGATCAACAGGCGGCTCAACAGTTAGAGGATTTTTTACGCGGTTATTGTACGGAAACAGGGCAAACGTTAATTTTTAGCACCCATAATCGTTTGCAAGGCTTTGCATTGGCCGATAAGGTGATTTCTTTATCGCAAGGACGGCAAGTGATGAGCCCGTTGATTAATTTATTTCAAGGGCAGATTCATCAGCATATTTTTGAATGTCATCAATTACGCATTATATTGCCGGAGGCAGATTATGTGGGGCAACATGTCTCGATTGACCCACAAGATATTGTGTTGTCTGCCGATAAAATAATTTCAAGTATGCGTAACCAATTTCAAGGGCGTGTCATTATGATTGCTGATGAGAATGGGCGAGCTTACGTTAAAGTTGATGTGGGGCAGGTATTTCAAGTATTAATTACTTATCAGGCTTTAATGGAATTGAAATTAGAATTGGGAAAAGCGGTGTGGATTCATTTTAAATCAAATGCAGTGGTGGTATTTTGAGTAAGAAAGACGATAAAGATAAAGAGGTTAAGCAACTGACACTTCCCGGCCCTATGCGAATGGTCTGGGGGGCTTTAGCGGCTTATTATTTGCGGGATATTATTAATCCTGCTTTTACGATGATTGCTTTTATGTTTTTAATGATGATTCCTGTCATTATTTCAGATTTATTTTATCCAGAAGAAGATGCAAAAACGAAGGCACAGAGTATTCGTAAAGCATTGGCTGAAGAACTCAAAGCTTCACCGAATGAAAATCAGCTTGATAGTTAACCTAATTGCCAGAATGAGGCAAATTTTTCTGCTAGCATGGGTTTGGAAAATAAATAGCCTTGTCCATAATTACAGCCTGCTTTAATCAATAATTGCTGTTGTTCGGCAGTTTCAATGCCTTCGCTAATCACTTCCATGCCTAACTTATGTGCCATAACAATGATGGCTTCGGATAATGCCATATCGCTAGACGTGGGCGTTAGGTTTTGAGTAAAAGAACGGTCTATTTTTAAATAATCAATATCGAATTTTTTTAAATAGGCTAAGGCAGAATAACCGGTGCCAAAATCATCCATTGAAACCTGAATGCCCGCATCACTATAATCCAATAATTGTTGGCTAATAGCATCGCTGGTGCCCATTAATAAGCCTTCCGTTATTTCAATGGCGATATATTTTCCTGCGAGGTCTATTGTTTTTAAGTGTTCAATCCAGTGTTGAGCGGTGTTGAATTTCGCTTGAAATTGAATAGGTGATTTATTGATACTGATTTGAATCGCATAGCCATAAAATTCTAGCCACTGTTTGACTTGACGAGCCGCTTCTTTAAATACCCAATCCCCAATGGGGACAATCAAACCTGAATCTTCTGCAATGGGAATAAAATCAGCCGGATTGATTAAACCTTTAGTGGGGTGATGCCAACGAATTAAGGCTTCAGCTTTAAGAATCTTGCCGGTTGCAAGCTCAATAATCGGTTGGTAATAAAGTTGAAATTGTTGTTCTTTAAGAGCAATACGCAAATCATTGACTATTTCTAAGTGCCTTAACGCTTCAGTTTGCATGGCTGGGGTGAAATAACTGAATTGATTGCGACCGTGTTCTTTAGAATAATACATGGCTTGGTCAGCATTTTTCAGCAGTTTCTCTAGCGAATCAGCATCATCGGGATATAAGGTAATACCAATGCTAGAAGAAATATGATGTTCTGTATTTTTAAGTAAAAAAGGCAGGGCGAGGCTATGTAAAATTTTAGTCGCTATTTTATTAATATTATCTATATCACCTAAGTTGCTTAGAATCACTGTAAATTCATCACCCCCGATGCGGGCGACCGTATCAGATTCTCTTAAACAGTGCTGGATACGTTGTGCCGTTTCAATTAATAAATGATCGCCTTGTTCATGTCCCAAGGTGTCATTAATCTCTTTGAAATGATCTAAATCCATAAAGAATAACGCAAAGCTTTGCTTTGTACGTTGGGTGTTGATGATTTCTTGTTTTAATCGGTCTTGAAATAAACGGCGATTAGGCAATGAGGTAAGGCTATCGTAATAGGCTTGTTGCCAAATTAATTTATCCGCTTGCTGTTTTTCGGTGACATCGACTGAAATACCAATAATACCTTGTAATTCCCCCGATTTATTCAGTAATTTAGTTTTGGTTACTTGCAGTTGATGGGGCTTATGATCAGTAAATAAAAGTGTTTCATAAGAGGTTTGTGGCTGCTCATGAGAGAGACATTCTTTATCAGAACGTCGGCAGTTTTCGGCGGCTTCTTTGCCGAGTAATTGTGTTAAATTAGGCTTATTAATAAATTGCTGTTCATCAATACCAACGGCTTCGCAGAAGGTTTTATTAACTAGCTGATAATTGCCTGCTTTATCATTAAGCCAAATGCCGATAGGGGCATTATTTAAAACAGCTTGCAGTTGATGCTCACTTTTTTTACGGGCTGTTTCAGCCTGTTTAAGCCGAATAACCCAATAACTAAAAAAGATTAAAAGACAGGTGGCGCCTATTATATATTTAAATAGTTCTGTAAAGGGAATACCTGCAGGTTTTACTTGTAATGCTTGCCAATGATCAAAAATAGCTTGTTTTTCTTGTTGGGAAATGGCGTTTAACGTTTTTTTGATAATGCTATCAAGTTGAGGGTGGTGTTTTGATATGGCAAAGCGAAAATCACTTTGATAGGGGGTTTGTCCTGTAAAGCCTAAATTTAAAAGGCCTCCTTTTTTTATCGTATAATGTGCGACATTCGCATCACCGATAAAGGCATCAGCCTCACCGGTAGCCACTAAGCGTAAACCCTCTAACACATTTTCAGTCAAGATTAATTGAATCTCAGGATAATCACGAGTTAATAATTCTTGGGTGAAATAACCTATAGGCAAAGCTACTTTTTTGCCTTTAAGTTGTTCTAAGGTGGTAGTGTAATGATCATTTGTTAATTTTTGTTGAATAATAATGACTGAACTTTTTACATAAGGTTCAGTGAAGCTTAAATATTCAGTACGTTCGGGGGTTTTATTGACACAGGATAATAACATTATTTCCCCTGATTTTGCCGCCTTTAATACTTCGCTCCATGTTGGTTTATTTTTATTTGGACTAAATGTTAAACCTGTTAGTGTGCGGAATTTTTTAATAAAATCAAGGGCAATACCGGTAAATTCCTGCTGCTCATTAAAGGATTCATACGGTGGAAAATCACGATCTAACCCTATATTAATAATAGGGTTTGCTTTTATCCATGCTTGTTCTGCAGGGGTGAATTGAATAGTTGGTGATTTAAAAATAAAATTATCTAACTCGGCATCTGATAGGGGATTAGATAAATGTAAACTTGAATATAAACTATTTAATTCTTTTAAACGTCGAATATCGATTGTACCTAGTTGAATTTGTTCATTTAAAATTAGTTTGCGTGAATGTTGGGCTGCATAACGTAGTTGTTCTAAGCTAAGTTTTGGATTGTAATGTTTTTGAATTAATTGAATAATTTCTTCTGGATGTTCTAACGCATAATGCCAGCCTTTCAGTGAGGCACGTTTAAATTTTTGCACCCGATGAGGGTGATTGATGACTTCCTGTTCATGGGTAAATAAAATATCACCGTAAAAATCAATACCATAAGACAAGGGGCTAATAATATTAATGGGAATATTTTTTTGCTTGAAGGCGAATGGTTGACTGAAACTATAAGCAGACATCACATCTACTTCATCATTAATTAAAGGTTCGATAGAAAATTGAGGTAAAACGGCAATATAATCTTGATGCTTAAGATTAGCATCATGTAAAAGTGCATGTAGAGGGGCATTGTCACCGCCTACTTGATCAAACATAATGGTCTTACCTTTCATTTCATAAGCACTGACAATATGTGAAGATTGTTTGCTAATAAAAATAAGTGGATTGTGCTGATAAATAGCGGCTAAGGCACGAATAGGTAAACCTTTGGCATAATGTCCTAAAATACCAATATCACCGACTGCATATTGCACAGTCTGATTTTTAATGTGATTAATCGGATCTGTATTTTTTTTTGCACTTAAAATATCAACGTGTAAGCCTTCCGCTGCATAAAACCCTTGTGCTTGAGCGGCGTAGTAGCCTGCAAATTGAAAGCCATGTTTCCATTTGAGTTGTAAGCTGACTTTATCTAAAGGCGGTGTAGGATGATCGTTTGCAGCATAAGCAAAAAAACTTACTAGGTTCAGGCAGCCTGCCAATATAAAAATAACTAATCTATCCATTGATTTGAGTTTACGCATGGTGTATTAATTTAAAAATATGAATTTTAATAATAACAGGATTTGAGTTGAGATATTATGTTTAAAGAGAAAAAATTATTATCTAATGATGAATGGCGGGAAAAATTAACGGCTGACGAATTTAATATTTGTCGTTGCAGTGCAACAGAAGCGCCGTTTAGTGGCAAATATGTTAATGAGAAGCGAATCGGCTACTATCACTGTCGTTGCTGTGAGCAGTTATTATTTGATTCCAGCACTAAATATGATTCAGGTTCAGGTTGGCCGAGTTTCTGGCAATGTTATGCCCCTGAGATGATTACAGAAATTGTTGATGAGTCTTTGGCGATGCGTCGCGTGGAAGTGACGTGTTCTGCCTGTGATGCACATTTAGGGCATGTATTTGAAGATGGCCCTGAGCCAACCGGTTTACGTTATTGTATTAATTCAGCTGCATTGAAATTTGAGGAAAAAGTATGAGCCTAGCACACGAAGCGGTCGCAGATTTATTGAAGTTTATTGATGGTAGTCCGAGTCCTTGGCATGCGGTGTTAACCATAGAGGATATTTTAGCGGATTATGATTTTGAGTATATATTAGAAATCGAAGCATGGAAATTAAAGCCTGGTGGACGTTATTATGTCATACGTGATGATTCATCGATTATTGCGTTTGTGGCGGGTAAAAATAGGTTAGTGAAGCAGGGTTATAAAATTATAGGCGCGCATACAGATTCGCCGAGTTTGCGTATTAAACCCCATGCTTTACATGAGTCGGGTGGTTTATTGCGGATGGGGGTTGAGGTGTATGGCGGGCCGATTTTAGCGACTTTTACTGACCGTGATTTAAGTTTTGCAGGGCGTGTGACGCATCTTTGCGATAATGGTGAGATAGCAACAGAATATATACATTTTAAACAGCCTTTATTGCGATTACCTAATTTAGCGATTCATATGAATCGTCATGTGAATGAAAAAGGCTTGTTATTGCATAAGCAAAATGAATTACCATTATTATTCGCAGTAAGTAGCGAAAATCAGTTACCTGATAAAGTCTTTAGTGATTTATTAGCAAGTAAATGTCATACGCCAGTAGAGCAGATTTTATCGTGGGAATTTAATGTTTACGATACGCAGAAGGGGGCGTTTTGGGGGGCAAATCAAGAGTTTTACAGTAATAGCCAATTAGATAATTTAGCGTCGTGCCATGCTGGTTTGCAGGCGTTACTTAATGAGGAGGTATTGGCATCAGGGAATACGGTGGTATGTGCTTTTTTTGACCATGAAGAAGTGGGCAGTGAAAGTGCAAAAGGCGCGGAGGGCAGTTTTTTGCCGGATATATTGGAGCGTATTGCAACGGCACAAAAGCTGAGTAATGATGATTATAAGCGGGCATTAGCACAAAGTTTTATGTTTAGCGTGGATATGGCGCATGCGTATCAGCCTAATTTTTCCAGTGCCTATGAGCCTGAGCAACGAGTGTATGTGAATAAAGGGCCGGTGATAAAACTAAATGCGAATCAGCGTTATAGTTCAACCTCTGTTTCTGTCGCTATGTTTATAAATTGGTGTCAGCAAGCGGATGTGGCTTATCAACACTATTCACATTGTACCGATATTCCCTGTGGCAGTACCATCGGGCCGATGGTGTCTGCAAAATTGGGGATTCGCACCGTTGATGTGGGCTGTGCGATGTGGGCAATGCATAGTATTCGTGAAAGTGCAGGCGTACAAGATCACATTGATATGATAAAGGTGATGCAATGCTTTTTTAAGGATAATTAAATTGACAAACTGCTTTTAACTATCAGATAATGGTGGATTAAATTAAACTCACCTTGTGTGATAAAATTTATCAATATGATTCAATAATGCCATTATGTTAAAGAAATTACCCGAATTAATAGATCCTGTTGTCTTTGCAGATCGAGAAAGCCATGTTGTTGGTGGTTTAGATATTTCATGTTTGTCACGTTTAACCGATACTTTGTTTAGTACAGAGGGGCAGTTAGATGTTGATTTACAATTTTATCGCGACGCTCAAGTGCCTAAAATCGAAGGCAGTATTAAAGGCAATTTGAAATTAATTTGTCAAAGTTGCCTCGGGGCAATGGACATGGCTATTAATAAGTCAGTAAAAATAGGCATGATTAAGTCTATGGAACAGGCGGATCGTTTTGAGGAAGGCTTGGAGCCTTTGTTAGTAACAGGTGAAAAAATAGCACTAGCTGAAATTGTCGAAGATGAAATTTTGATTGATTTACCTGATTACCCTCGACATGGCGACAGCTGTGAATATTATCAAAAATCTGAAGCATTTGTTGAATCTAAACGCATCACACAAGAAGAACCTGCTAATCCTTTTGCGGTATTAGCACAATTAAAAAAATCGGGAGACCAATAAAATGGCAGTACAAAAAAGTAAAGTAACACGTGCAACACGTGGACAACGTCGTTCACATGATTCATTAACCGCTAAAACCTTAGCGACTGATCATGCAACAGGTGAAGTTCATTTACGTCATCATATGACGCCAGATGGTTATTTCAAAGGTCGTCAAATTGTAGTAAAAGATAACGATTAATATTGTTAGCTATTTTTTATAAGCTATTTGATATTTGAAAGCCAGGCTTGTGTCTGGCTTTTTTATGTCATCTATTTTTATCAGTCAATATCATACGCTATAAAAAACACATAGATTTAGTTTGCACGCGATAGGTTAGCACCTATGCTCTTAGATAATAACATTAACGTTTTGAGGTATTTTTCTCGTGAGTTTAATCATTTCAATTGATGCAATGGGCGGTGATCATGGCACTGACTCAACTATTCCAGCCGCATTAGACTGTTTGCGTGAAAATTCAGCCTTACACCTTATTATGGTGGGCGATAAAAACATATTAGAGCCGCTGTTAAAACAGGCTTTGATTGATTTTTCAGAACGCTTATCGATTCAACATGCCTCAGAATGTGTGGCGATGGACGAGTCACCCGCGAAAGCCTTGCGTAATAAAAAAGATTCTTCAATGCGAGTGGCGATTAATTTAGTCAAAGACGGGCGTGCTGATGCCTGCGTGAGTGCGGGAAATACGGGGGCATTGATGGCGACTGCTCGATTTGTATTGAAAATGATTCCCGGTATTGACCGTCCAGCGATTATGTCGTCAATGCCGTCTATTTATGGGCATACTCATGTATTAGATTTAGGGGCAAATGTCGATAGTTCGGCTGAAAACTTATTTCAATTTGCGGTGATGGGTAATGAAGTGGTGAAGGCTTTAGAAAATACGGCTGAACCTAAAGTGGGTTTATTGAATATTGGTGAAGAAGAAACCAAAGGCAATGAGCAAGTCAAAGCCGCCGCAAAACTACTCGAAAATTCTGCTTTAAATTATATTGGCTATGTGGAAGGTAACTCACTGAATGCGGGTGATGAAAAAGTAGATTTAATTGTTTGCGATGGATTCGTGGGCAATATTGCCTTGAAATCAATTGAAGGTGCGGCAAAGATGATTACCTCAGTGTTAAAGGAATCATTTGCTAAAAATTGGCTCACCAAAGCGGCTGCCATTATTTCGTATCCTGTCTTAAAAGCCATTAAAAATCGTATTGACCCACGCTTGCATAATGGGGCGAGTTTTCTCGGCTTGAAAGGTTTGGTGATTAAAAGTCATGGTGGTGCGGATAGTTTGGCGTTTAAAACCGCGATTCATGTTGCGATAGTTGAGGTCGATAAGAATGTTATTCAGAAAATCAGTGAGCAAGTTGAAATCGCCCTGACTCAGAGAGAAAAAATATGACAGTGTATGCAAAAGTAATTGGTACCGGTGGCTATTTGCCAGAGGCCATTAAAACTAATGAGGATATCTCTAAAACCGTTGATACCTCAGATGAATGGATTTTTGAGCGTACTGGGATTAAAAAACGCCATATTGCTGCAGATGATGAAACGGCATCGAGTATGGCTGAAATTGCAGCTAAGCAAGCGATTGAAGCAGCGGCTATTGATGCGAATGATATTGATTTAATTATTGTGTCAACGGGAACGCCTGATAATGTTTATCCGAGTACCGCGTGTTTATTACAGCATCGTTTAGGGAATAAAAAAGCCGTGGCGTTTGATATTCAAGCGGCTTGTTCAGGCTCAGTCTTTAGTTTAGATATTGCCACACAATATATTAAATCTGGTGCAGCGAAAACAGTCTTAATTGTTGGCGCGGAGATTTGTTCACGCATTGTTGATTGGACAGATCGTGGTACTTGTATTCTTTTTGGTGATGGTGCTGCAGCGATGTTATTGCAAGCGTCTGAAGAGGCAGGTGTATTATCAACCCATATTCATTCTGATGGCGGTTTTGAAGAATTATTAAAATGCCCTAATCCACAAGCAGCCAGTGATAAGACTGCTGAACAGGGTTATATTTCTATGAAAGGCAATGAAGTCTTTAAAGTAGCCGTGAATACTTTGGGTAAAATTGTTGATGAAACCTTAACCGCTAATAACTTAGATAAATCAGCGATTGATTGGTTGGTGCCGCATCAAGCGAATAGTCGTATTATTGCGGCGACAGCTAAGAAATTAAAAATGTCGATGGAGCAAGTGGTTTTAACATTAGAAGAGCAGGGCAATACTTCGTCGGCTTCGGTGTTATTAGCCTTTAATACCGCAGTGCGTGATGGACGTATTCAACGTGGACAGGTGGTATTATTAGAAGCATTCGGTGCTGGTTTTACATGGGGCTCCGCCCTAATTAAATATTAATAAGGTTTTCGTATGAGTGAACAAAATAAACAACTTGCGTTTGTATTTGCAGGGCAAGGTTCTCAATCTATCGGTATGTTGGCAGAACTAGCCACTGAGCATGCTGAAATTGAAGCGACTTTTGCAGAAGCATCAGAAGTATTAGGTTTTGATTTGTGGCAAATGGTGAGTATAGGTGAAGCCAGTGATTTAAACCAAACCCATAATACCCAGCCAGCGATGTTAGCGGCAGGTGTTGCTTTGTGGCGAGTGTGGTGTAAACAATCTACGGTACGACCTGCTTTTATGGCAGGGCATAGTTTAGGCGAATA